>JAIWOJ010000041.1 GCA_020216965.1 Prosthecobacter sp. | reverse complement strand
TTGCCTGCCATTTCCCTGCTGATGCTGGCTTTTACCAACCGTTTCCTGGGGCTGGCGAGTGTGGTGCGCACGCTACATGCCACCTGGCGTAGCACGCATGAGCCCGTGCTGCTGGCGCAAATCCGTAGCCTGCGTCAGCGCATTCACATTATTAAGCACATGCAATCTCTGGGAGTGCTCAGCCTGATCTTCTGTGTGGCCAGTATGACGCTTTTGTTCTTTCAGAGACAGACGGCTGGGCAGATCACCTTTGGTTTTAGCCTTGGGCTCATGCTCAGTTCCTTGGTTCTCTCTCTTGTAGAGATTCAGCTCTCCGGCAGGGCGCTTGATCTCCAAATCCAGGATGTTGAGGCCGCCCGCGAGGGATTCATCTGAGGCCAAGGTAGATCGCTTAGAGGGATTTATTTCCCTTCACGATCTCGTCGTAGATCCAGGCGTAGGTTTTCTCCATGCCGTCGCGTAGGCGGGTGGAGGGCTCCCAGCCAAAGACTTGCTTGATGAGGGTATTGTCGCTGCTGCGGCCGTTCACGCCCTTAGGCGCGTCCAGTTTGTAGCTGCGCTGGAGCTTCACTCCGGCGATCTCTTCGACGATGTCCACGAGTTGATTGATGCTGACCATCTCCGCACTGCCGATGTTAATTGGCTCCACAAAGTCGCTGTTGGTGAGCATTTGGGTGCCATGCACGCAGTCGGTGATGTACATGAAGCTACGCGTTTGCTCGCCAGTGCCCCAGATATCGATTTCATGTCTGCCCGTGAGCTTTGCTAGGGCTACCTTTCGGCAGACGGCGGCGGGTGCTTTTTCTCGCCCACCGTCCCAGGTGCCGTAGGGGCCATAGACGTTGTGGTAGCGGGCGATGCGGGTCTTGAGCCCAAAGTCCTCCCGAAAGTGACGGCACATGCGCTCAGAAAACAGTTTTTCCCAGCCGTAGCCGTCTTCGGGCAGGGCGGGGTAGGCGTCTGCTTCCTTGAGTGGGGTCACCGCATAGTCCTTCTGTTTTTCACCATTGTACACGCAAGCGCTGGAGGCATAAAAATAGCGTTCCACACCACAGTCACGGGCAGCCATGCAGAGGTGGGTATTGATCAGCACGCTTAGCATGCAGAGGGCCTTGTTGTTTTCGATAAAGCCCATGCCACCCATGTCAGCAGCTAGGTTGTAGAGCGTGTGTGCCCCGTCGGCGGCCTGATAGCAGGCGTCTTTTAGTTGGAGGTCCAGCACGAGGTTCTCCACATCGTCAAAGCGCTGATACCAGTGATCCAGCGGCTTTTGATCCACGGCGCGGATGCGGGAGTAGCCTTGGGCACGCAGATCTGCCACGAGGGCACCGCCGATGAAACCGCCTGCGCCGCAGACGCTGATGAGGGAATCCTTTGCCATGATGCTGGTAGGTTGGTTTTTGCTGAAAACGGAAGCTCATACCGGGTGCGTCTGGGCAGCGCAAGCCGTCAGTCCTAGAACCTAGCTGGGTGCGTTAGGACGAAAAAAATCCCTCCCGGCTAATGCCAGGAGGGAGGGGTCTGACGAAGGAGGTTTATTCAGGCCTGCCACTGCCGCCGCCAGCGGCGCCTTCACCACCCAGAGGGGCTGGGTTGCTGATGGTGCCGAAGGCGTCAACGCGCAGGCGGTTGCGGCTCGGACCGTTGTTGCCGTTTCGATCAGGGTTCACATGACGGCTGCCGAGGCTGCCGCTGGTCATGGTGTTGGCTCCGCCGTTGGCGCTTTCGCCATGGGCGTGCTGGCGCAGGAGGTCCAGCGGCATGAGGCCGGTCACATCGGCCACACTGGGACCGGTGCCATTGACAGGCCCACCGAGGGAGGCACCCTCCGCCGGGCTGCGGTCGCCACTGCGGCGGGCACCGGGGGTGAAGTACTCGGTGTGTTCGGCGGTGACTCTGCCGCTGCCGTCGCGGGTGACGACGTGCTCTTTACCGCCTGGATACACGGTTGAGGTGGTCGTGGTGATGATATCCCCGCGGGCGTCTCGGCGGGTGATGGTGAGCGTGTCAGTGCGGCCATCATTTCCATGCGTGGTGGTGGTCGTGCCGGAGCCGTTGGCATGTTCGGTGACTTCCACATAAGTGGTGGTGCCATCCGGGCTGGTGGCCGTGGTGCTGGCGGTGACATCCCCGTTGGGATGGGTGGTGGACTCCACCGGGGTGCTGGTGCCGCTGCGGCCGGCGGCGATGGAGACCTCACTCTCCAGCACGCGGTCGCCTGTGGCGCTCAAGCCGGTGGTTCCGTTGCCTCTGCGGCTACTGCCAAAGCCTGCGCGGATGTCCGTCAGGCCATTGCTACGGCCTCCAGGGCGGATGGGGGAGGTGGGTGTGCGCGGGGAGAAACTTTCATTTTCACCGGGGATTGAGGGTTTCACGAGTGAGTTGCCGCCGCCGGAGGGGATGCCGAAGCCATCCGGGCGTAGCCCCTGGAGGCCGGAATGGCGCAGGCTTTCGAGGGCGCGCAAACCTTCGGCAATCTCACGCCCGGCGAGGAGGCCCGCAGCGTTCGGAATGCCGAGACCGGGCACGACGGGACGCGGGCTGTTTTTCGCGGGAGTGACGGCGGGCTTGATGACCTGCTTCGGCGCTGCATGGACCGCGCCTGATGCCTGGCTGGAGGGCTTGGCGCTGCCGCGGTTGGATGCGGGTCCGGGCGGGAAGCTCTGGAGCGGCGGGCGCAGTGCGTTCAGCACGCTTGGGGCCAGGCGCAGAAGGTCTGCGGCTGGGACATTCCGCGAGGGGGCGACCTGGCGGACGGGCGATGCCGGACGCGGCGCGGTGGGCTGGGGGGCGATGGCGGGCTTTTGAAAGCCCTGGATCTGGGCCATGCCGGAGCGTGCCTGCGCGGCGGCTTTGGGGTTCAGGTTCTGGGCTTGAGCCTGGCTGCCGATCGTGCTGAGGGCCAGGGCGAGCAGGAGGGTGAGTTTCGTTTTCATGGGGATGACTGCGTTTGTGTTTTGCGGGGCGGAATGCCCCGCGTCATCCCCTGTCTGGCGGCGCGTTGGACGGCGTTACACAGCTTGTGAAAAAATTTCCGCTCAGGCGGAAAAGGCTGCTTTCAGGGCATCCATCTCCTCTTGGATGGATTGCTCATTGGGATTCGCCAGCGTGTCGGCCACGGTCTCGCGCAGCACTTCAGCAAAACGCCTGCGCAGGCGGTGCAGGGTGACGCGCAGGGCCTCGGGGGTCAGCCTCAATCGCTGAGCCGCTTCCTCATGGGAGACGGGCGCAGCACCCCCGATTGGGGCCAGCATCGGCCGCAGCACGGCAAAGGCATCCGCCTTGCCAGCAGCAGCTTGCTCAGCGGCCAGGCGCTGCATGGCGGCTTCGAGAATGACGAGCGCGCACTTTTTTTCAAACCAGCGCTCCGGGCTGTCTTCATCCCCGCCCGCTGCCTCGAAGCCCTCCTCCTCCGCCATCATCTCCAGCGAGAGCAGCTCCTGCCCACCACCGCGTTTTCCGGCCATGCTTTTGCGCCATTCCCCACGTTGCCAGCGCTGGAGCGCGCCGAGCAGGAAGCTCCGCATCCTGCCACTCTCCGCCGCTGCTTTGGCAAAAAGATCCTCCTCCAGCAGGGAAAGAAAAAAGCCCTGCGTGGCATCCTGCGCTTCTTCTTGCGGCAGGCCACGGCGACGCAGAAAGCCATAAATCGGCTGCCAATAAAGCTGGCAGAGCTCCTCCAGGGCGGCACGGCGGCGCGCCGGGTCGGCGGTGCCTCGCGCGCCGGACACCAGGCTCCAGCGCGTAACGGGGAAAGGGGCATTGGAAGCGGAGGTCATGCGGAAGGCGGAGGATGCAAATCCAGATTTGTGATGATAGGTTACTCCAGCGAATGGGAAACTGACAGACAAGAATCTCACCCAACCTCAATCCTGCCACCGCCATGATGGAGTTCCTTCTCACCTCGGCCGTCCTCGCCGCCATTGTCGGCGGCATGATTTTTCTCGCCGTCAGGCGCGGATTGCAGATGCGTGAAATCTGCGAGCACGGCGTGGAGACTACCGGCATCATCGTCAGCAAGCGCAGCGTCACGGGAAGCAAATCCTCCTCACGCAGGTGGAAGCTGGCCTACCGCTATCAGGACAGCGAAGGCGCTAGCCACGAGCACACCTCCGTCGTGACCATTGAGCAATACAACCTGCATGAGCAGGGCGGCCCCATCACGGTGGTGTACTCCTCAAAAAATCCTTCCGTGAGCGCGCCGAAGTATCTTGTGGACGAGTGCCGGAAGGCGCTGGGGAAAAAGTAATCCGGATCGCCCACCATTTTTTTGTAACGCCGCCGATTTCTCCGCCAGACCTCTGTGGAGCGCCTTCAAGCTCGATCACCCTTCATCCCCATGAAAATCCAACTCATCCTCACTGCCCTCACGGGTTTCGCCGTCGCCACCTTCGCGCAGAAAGTGGCTCCCACCCAGGATGCCCCTGGCACCCAGGACTATCCCGGAATGCCGCGCTATGAGGGCAGCACCATCGTCATGCAGTCGCAGCAGAAATTTGGCGAGCTGGGGCTCCAGATCGGTGGCCTGAGCACGCCCGTCTCCACCGATCCGAAGGAGGTGCGGAAAGTGGAAGGCCGCCTGCACCGGACCACTTACCTCTACCTGAACCTGGGCGCGGGGAAACGCAGCACGCTGGAGATCGCCCGCAACTACGAGATGGCTTTCAAAGACGCCGGTTTTACCACGCTCTGGTCCGGCGGCGACAGGGAGATCCGCAACGGCCCGCCGCGCCAGTATTACAGCGGCCCCGAGATGGACCACCAGATGCTCACCACGGGGCTCAAAGACCGCCGTTATTTCTGCCTGGAAAAGAGCGGTCTCTTCGCCGCCGTCTTCATCGCCGCGCGCTCGTGGGAGCACACCCTGGCTGCCAAATCCGAGGCCAATGTGTGGAAGCAGGATGTCACCATCCCGCAGGAGGCCGTGCTCATCCAGGTGGACATCGTGAACACCCGCCCCATGGAGGAGAAGATGGTCCATCTCTCCGCTGCGGAGATGAGCAAATCCATCTCCAGCAGCGGCAAGGTGGCCATCTATGGCATCCTCTTTGACTTCAACAAAGCCGACATCAAACCCGAGTCCGCGCCCACGCTGGCGGAGATGGCCGCGCTGCTCAAAGCCGAGCCGGGCTTGAAGGTGCTCGTCGTCGGCCACACGGACAATGTGGGCACCTTTGAGTTCAATGAAGACCTCTCCAAACGCCGCGCGCGCGCCGTCGTCGCGGAACTCGCCTCCAAGTATGGCATCGCTGCCGAGCGCATGACACCGCTGGGTGCCAGCTTCATGGCCCCTGTGACCACGAATAGCACGGAGGAAGGCCGCGCGCTGAACCGCCGTGTGGAGCTGGTGGCGCGCTAAGATCACCCATTCCGGTCAACTCGGTCAATCAAGTCCGCGTCATGCCACCACCGGGCTCCAAACTCCTCGAAGACCTTGATCCCGCCGCGCTTTTTTCGCTCGGGGACGAGGCGGAGCCTGCCGCAGCGGGCGCGTGGGAGCCGCCCGGAGAGAATGAGGTGGCCGCGCTGTTTCCGCAATGGCGGATGCTTGGCCTGCTCGGGCGCGGGGGCATGGGCGCGGTGTATCATTTTCACCAGCCAGATTTAGATCGTGACGTGGCGGTGAAGCTTCTGCCCATTGAGGCCAGCGCCGATGAGCGGCAGGTGGAGCGTTTCCGCCGCGAGGCGCGCGCCCTGGCCCGGCTGCGGCATCCGAACATCGTCGCCCTGCATGAGGCGGGCATCACCCCGGCAGGCCACTTCTTCTTTGTCATGGAGCATGTGGCCGGGCAGCCGCTCAGCCAGATCATCGCCAGTGGCAAGGTCAGCGTGCCAGAGGCCATTGAGATCATCCGCCAGGTGTGTGACGCGCTGGCCTGCGCGCACGCGCAGGGCGTCATCCACCGCGACATCAAGCCCTCCAACATCCTGATCAACACTGCCGGCCAGGTGAAGGTGGCCGACTTTGGCCTCGCCCGCATGGACCATGCTGGCAGCGACGATGGTCTGACGCTCTCTCACACGGGAGCCTTCCTGGGCACGCCCGCCTACACCGCGCCCGAGCAAGCGCGTGATGCCGCCCATGTGGACCACCGGGCGGACCTCTACAGCCTCGGCGTGCTGCTCTATGAAATGCTCACCGGCGAGCTGCCGCGCGGCGTCTTCCAGCCGCCCTCGCGCAAGGCGGGCAGCGATGCCCGGCTGGATCAGGTGGTGCAGCGCGCCCTCCAGGAACGGCCTGAGGACCGCTACCAGGCCGCAGACGATCTGAAAAACGACGTGACCCGCGTGCAGGGCAGTCAAGAGCGATCTGTGGCTGCCTCAGCAGGCCCAACGAGTTGGCGCTTTGCCTGGGCCGCAGTGCTCGTTGCCGTGCTCCTCATGCTCGTCGTTTTGTTCAGCGCAGGTTGGTTGCCGCTGCCTTCAGTCTCTCCCTGGGTTGAAACTCCTGGGCAGGCAGGGCCGCTGGAGATGCGCACGCCAGCCCCACCGCCAGAACCCGAGCCGCAAAGGGTAGCAAAGCCTTCAGCCGAGCCGCCGACTATGGCGGCGACCACCGTGGCCGCTCCAGAGCCAGCCTCCTCAGCAGCGCCAACAGCTCCACAGGCGATCACGGATCAACCTGCGCAGGTGCAGGTCTGGTCTCTGGAACCTGTTTCACCCGCTCTGCATCCACCGGCATCCTTGCTGCAGCGAGCTTGGCAGGATGCCTTTTTCTTTGCCACAGGCGGCGCGGTGCTTTTGGCAGACGGCTCCGTGGTGATGTGGCATGAGGCCAGCCCAGGGAAAGAATCTCCTTTGAGCCTGCCGAGACCGGTCAAGCAACTCACCGGCGATGCTACCCGCGCCATGGCCCTGGCAGAAGATGGCACCGCCCTGCTGCTGCCCTCTGCCCCTGGGGAAGCGGTTCGCGAGCTGACGCAGGCCGAATTTCAGACATTGCGTGAAGCGGCAAAAAAAGCTCGTCAAAGCCTGCTTCAGATAAGTCCACCTGGGCTTGATCCAGATGGAACGGTTTTCGTCGGCGCAGGCATGGCTGTGAGCCATGGTGCCGATGGGAAAGCGGTCCTTTGGGGGCCGAACGTCAGCGATTCACCCCAACGCTTCCGGCTTCCTGAAGGAGTGAAAAACCTGCGCCTCGGCCCCAGCGGGCTGATGGCGGCCTGGTGAATGGCCCTGTGTTTTCTCCTGGTAGCCGTTCCCTCCTGATGCATCCTGGGCAGGTCATGGGAGAGGATGCTGAGTCCAGTTTCACTGCGCCACGCCGGGGCTGTGCTCGCTGGCTTTTTGCTGCCGCGCTGGTGTTTGTGATGGGCAGCCTCCTCGCGGGTTTATGGGTTCGATCGATCGCAGGAGATGCCATGCGCTGGCTGCGGGAGCTGCCAGACTGGCTCCAGCAGCGGGAAGTGCGCACCCTTTTCCAGGAATCCATCACCCGCATCGTGTCCACCCAGGGGGATGTGCTTGAGGTGGCGGTGCTGGAGACGCAGGAGACGGTGACGCGCCATGATGTTCGCACCGCCTTCCACAACCTGCTCTACCTAGGCACCACGGTGTCAGAGATCCGCGTGCCGGTGGTGTATCGCTATCACATCCGTCTCTCAGACCCGTGGCAGATAACCATGCAGGGTAGCCGTTGCGAAATCCGCTGCCCACCGCTGCGCCCCACCTTACCCCCGGCGCTGCGCACGGAGGCCATGGAAAAGAAATCTGAAGCTGGCTGGTTGCGCTTCAATGCCGCTGAGAACCTAGCCGCCCTGGAACGGGAGCTAACCCCCACCCTGGAAAAGCGCGCGGCCAACACGACCCACCTCCAGCAGGTGCGCGAGTCTGCCCGGCAGTCGGTGGCTGCCTTTGCTAGAAAGTGGATGCCTGAGCAGGCAGGCGCGGAGGTGCATGTGGTTTTTGCGGATGAGGCCTTGAGCCCAGGGAAGCCTTAGCGGCTCTTGGCTCAGCCCTCTTCGTGCACAAAAAGCGGCCGCTTCCAGATCGGCACCTGGGTTTTCACCTCCCTGAGATACCAGCGGCAGAGGTCAAAGGCCTCTGCGCTGTGGCGGGTGCGCACCCGGATGAGGATGGAGGGTTCTTCCGCAGCCACAAACCCGAGGCGGTGCTGGATGAAGACCTCATGCGGGCCGTGTTTTTCCTGCCCCTCCCTCAGGAGGCGATCCAGCACCCTCTCTGCCATGGGCAGGTAGGCAGTGTAGTCGATGCCGGAAATCGGTCTCCCTTCCTCCAGGCCACGCACCGTTCCTAGGAAACGCACCTCTGCCCCCTGCCCAGGCGCAAAGGGTGGCATCTCTGCGGTCGGGATCGGATCGGTGGAAAGATGAAAGCCGTGCATCTGGCAAGAAAGCATGATTCCACCAGCCTCCAAGCCTCGGATAGGAGGCAGCGCCTCTGGGCGTAATCCAGCGCCCCCCATGAAAACCACCCTGCATCTGCTGCTCAGCATCATTTTCACGGCCACTGCTGCCGCCCAGCAACTGCGTCCCTGGACGGAATACCGCATTTTCCTCTGGATGGGAGATCAGGGGCAAAAGGCCTTGGCAAACCCGAAGATGCCAGAGCGCTTGCGGGAACTAGGCATCAATAGCGGCATGATCGGGCCGGGTGGGGATGCCTCTTTTTATCAGCAGCACGGCTTCGGCCATTATGTGGAGAACATCATCAACGAGGGGCTCTGCCTCAAGTTCCGCTCCAAGGTGACAAACTGGGACCTGTTTGTGAAAGAATGGTCTGAGCGCCGTGACATGGCGTCCCTGGTGCGTGACTATGCCCTGGAAGATCCCGCCTGGCTCCAGCGCATGGGAGAGCGGATGCGCAAGACGGCGCGTGAAGCTGCGCCCCAGGCTCCGCTGCTCTATGACCTTCGGGATGAACTCTCGACCACCATCTCGGCCAATCCTTTTGATTATGATTTTTCTCCCATCTCCCTGGCTGCCTTCCGTGATTGGCTAAAGACGCGTTACCCCTCCCTGGACGCGCTGAATCGGCAGTGGGAGACGGCTTTCCCGAGCTGGGATGCCGTCATGCCCTTCACCACAGATCAGATCAAACAACGCATGGCCTCGGGTCAGGCAGGCCCTGAGCCTAAAACCGACTGGGCATCTGTCCGTGTGGTAAAGCTGGACCTGGACCAAGCCAAGACCGAAAGGACGCGCTGGAACTTTGCCCCCTGGGCGGATCACCGCAGTTACATGGACCTCGCCCTGGCGCGGGCGCTGGACCACTTTCGCCAGATTTCCCATCAGACAGACCCGGCCACGCCGGTGGGGATAGAGGGCACGCAGATGCCTCATGCCTTTGGCGGCTACGATCTCTGGCGCATGAGCCAAGTGCTCGACTGGGTGGAGCCGTATGACATCTGCAATTCACGCGAAATCTTCGGCTCCTTCATGCCGGGGAAGGCCATCCTGGCTACCGTCTTTGAAAAAGACACGAATGCCGCCATGCGCCGCCTCTGGCA
>JAIWOJ010000040.1 GCA_020216965.1 Prosthecobacter sp. | reverse complement strand
AAGCGATGGCCTCATCTGTGATATATCGGAAGTGATGCTGAAGGAGATGAAGCAAAGGCAAGATTGCACTGCGCTTGGAGACCGGATAATGAGTGATGACCTCGTCGATCTTGCTGACTAGTTCGGCGGGAATTTCGAGGGCCATCGTGTGCTCTTGGGTAGGTGTAGGTGGCAGGGGCTGTGCGGGCGCTCAATTCATCGGTCACATTCGCCCATGACAAAGTCGAGGCTGCCTAGGATGGATGGGATGTCACTCAATAAGTGACCGGGAAGCATCTTGGGGAGGATGCTAAGGTTCACGAATGAGGGGCTGCGGATTTTTAGTCTATAGGGCACTCCACCACCTTTGCTGTGAATGTAGAAACCGAGTTCGCCTTTGGGGTTTTCGGCACCGAAGTAGATTTCTCCAACTGGTGCGTCAATGCCTTGAGTCGCAATGATAAAGTGGTGGATGAGTTCCTCCATCTTCATCAGGACTTTCTCTTTTTTCGGAAGCAAACCTTTTGCGTCCGCCACATTGATTGGGCCGCCTGGGAGCTTTTCTAGCACCTGTTTGAGGATGCGAACGCTCTGACGCATTTCCTCCATACGGACTAGGTAGCGGTCGTAGCAGTCACCTTTGCTGCCGATGGGGATGTCAAAATCGTAGCGATCGTAGCCTAAATAAGGGGTAGATTTTCTCAGATCATGT
Source organism: Prosthecobacter sp. (assembly GCA_020216965.1). Lineage (GTDB taxonomy): Bacteria > Verrucomicrobiota > Verrucomicrobiia > Verrucomicrobiales > Verrucomicrobiaceae > Prosthecobacter. Next base: position 8,897 of record JAIWOJ010000040.1, on the reverse strand, counting down.
TCCACCCCTGAGCCACGTAGGTTGGGGCCGCTCAATCCCCAAGCGACCGCTTCCTGATTTGAGATCACGCCTATGCCTTGGGTGCGCGCGATAAAGATGGCGTTCCGTGTCAGCAGTTTGTCCACTTCATCAATGACAGGCATCAACTCATCAAGGAACTTGGTCACCGCACGGGGGAATCCGTCTGGTAAATCGCGGATTTGCCCGCCTACACGCGTGTAGCTGGTGGTGAAGCGGGCACCCGTCAACTGCTCACAGAGATTGTAGATTTTTTCACGCTCTGTGAATGTGTAGAGGAAGACAGTCATGGCTCCAACGTCCATGGCAAAAACTCCAATGCCGAGGAGGTGTGCGGAGATGCGCGCCAACTCGCAACAGATGACGCGAATGGCCTGACCGCGCTCGGGCACTTCCCAGCCCATCAGTTTCTCGACAGCGAGGGCGTAAGCCACATTATTGGCAAGTGGTGCCAGATAGTCTAACCTGTCCGTGTAGGGCACGAACTGATTGTAATGCATGTTTTCGGCGATCTTTTCATCGCCACGGTGGAGGAATCCAACGTCTGGCTCTGCTTTGCTGACGATTTCTCCGTCCAATTCCAAGATCAAACGCAGCACGCCGTGCGTAGCCGGATGAGAGGGGCCCATGTTGAGCACCAATTTTTCTCCGACAATGTCGCGGGTGGACTCATCCATGCCCTCAGCCTGCATCGCAGCTTTGGCAGCGACATCAAGGGCTTCATACTCTCGCGTGACGGTGGGCATTCAAGAAAGGGGGGATTTACCAGTATTCTACGCGCCAAAAACAGCGGCAAGGCGAATTTGTGAAAAATTTCACAAGCTGTCTACTCAGTCACTATTTCTGAAGCCAAACTCCAATTTTTTGAGAAGATAAGGAAAAGTTCCTGTGTCAGGCTCCTGCAAGGGCGCGGCTGCGGTTTAGCAAGTCTAGGAAGCTCTGTTCGAAGGGCTCTTCTGCAGCGCATTGCATGAAATCGATGCGATGGGCTGCACACTCGCGGGAGAGGGTGTCGCAAAAAGCATCAAATCCCTCAGTGTAGCGCTGGACATCACGACGGGTGATCCAAAAGCGGCGGCGCTCGCCTGTCTCCACCTCATCGAGCTCCACCTCTCCTTCGAGGCTGGGCGCGCGCTCATCAGGATGGAGGATCTGGAGGAAATGGCATTCACCGGGCCAGGCTGCCGCGCGCTTCACGGCTGCCGCAGCAGACCCGATCTCACGGCCAAAAAAGTCCGAAATCACAAAGATGACACCATAGCGCTGCCTAGAAGGAAGAAAGCTGCTAAAGGCCTGCTCGAGATCCGTGATGCCGCCATGGCGCATTCTAGAGGCACATTGGAGGATTTTCTCGATGTTTCCCTGGCCGCGAAGAGGTGGTAATTCTTGGCGCACCGATTCCGCCATGGAGTAAAGACTCACGCGCTGCTGGGCAGCGAGACCTAGGTAGGCGAGTGCCACGGCAAAGCGCAGGGATTGAACACGCTTGGCGGGGTAGGGGCGGGCCATGGAGGCGCTGGTGTCCACGATGAGATGCAAGTTCAGCTCTTGAGTCTCCTCGTAAAGACGGACAAAGAGCTTATCCAACCGCGCGTAAAGCCGCCAATCAATGGCACGGTAATCCTCACGCGGGGTATAATGACGGTAGTCTTTGAACTCTCGGGTAAAACCGGTGGCTGGTGAGGTCTGCGCACCGCGGCGGCTGAGAATACGGCGTTTCCTCAGCCGCACTGCGAGCGTGCGCAGCCTATCGAGGAAGGCAGCATCAAAAAGCTCTTCACGGGCTGGGGCAACGGCTTCGGGCACGAAATTCATTCTGGCGCAAATGACGAGTTTGGGAAGTGCCGTTTTCCGTGGTTTGCGAAGTTCCCGCAGGCAAAGACGTCCGCATCAATAGAAATTCTGCATCAAGGCTCTGCAGGAGTCTGGGACCTTGGATGATCATGACGGCCTTTTCGGTTGCTCAACCATCCAGCGGATGGACAGTCGATCCTCCGAATGCCACAACTTATCGATTTCATCCTTCATGTGGACAAGCACCTGCAGAGCTTCGCGGAGGAGCATCGTGTAGCGATCTATATCTTGCTCTTCGCGATCGTATTTTGCGAGACAGGGCTTGTCGTGACCCCGTTCTTACCTGGTGATTCTCTGCTCTTTGCCGTAGGTGCGCTGGCTGCCCAGGGGCTGTTACGGATTGAGCTTATCATTCCGCTGCTGATGGCGGCTGCGGTGCTGGGAGACAATCTAAATTACTGGATCGGTCGGCGCTGTGGTGCCTGGATGGTGACCCAACCGTGGTTCAAGCGTGACTATTTGGCAAAAACAGAGCACTTCTTTGTGCGGCATGGCGGACGTGCCATCATCATCGCGCGCTTCGTGCCGATCGTCCGCACGTTTGCCCCTTTCACGGCTGGTTTTGGGCGGATGCACTATTCACGCTTCCTTGCCTTCAGTGTGGGCGGCGGACTGCTCTGGGTGGGTGGGATTGCCATGCTAGGCTATGCCTTGGGAAACCTGCCAATTATCAAGAGCAACTTCAAACTGGTATCCCTGCTCATCATCGTAGTCTCCCTACTTCCGGTGCTCCTTGAGGTCATCAATCACAAGCGTGCAGCAAAAAAAGACGACCGTGCCTGAGCCGCGCTTCATACTGCCTGCGTCATCGGCACATCCAGCGGCACGGTGCTAGATTCAGCCGTCTGGAAAAAACTGACCTCTCCAGTGCTGATGTCATAGAGAGAGCCGATGATGGCGATTTTACCTTCAAGCACTAGGCGATCGAGCGTGGTGCTACGTTCACGGATCTTGCGCATGGTGCGTAGGATGTTGCGGCGGGAGACCTCGTTGGCATACGCGGCTTTTTCTCCATTTTTCCATTGGTCAGGCTGTTTCAGCGTGGCTGGATCGACCGATTTCTGGATTTCTGTAATTAAGGTGTCAAGGTTGACGCAACCCGTTGCCTCCGATGCTGTCTTGTGAGTAGCCAGAAGGTCCACAGCAGCATTCACCGCACCACAACTGGTGTGTCCCATCACGAGGATGAGTTTGGCTCCGGCGACAGCGCAGGCGTATTCCATGCTGCCTAGCACCTTATCCCGAGCAATATTGCCAGCGATGCGCACACTAAAGATGTCTCCCAGGCCCAGGTCAAAGACGAGTTCTGCTGGCGTGCGAGAGTCGATGCAGCTCAGCACCACTGCCATGGGAAACTGCCCACCCGCCGTAGCATCGACGAGACGGCCCACATCACGCGTAAGCTGACGGCCATGGCGGAAGCGGTCATTGCCCTCTCTGAAAATTTCCAGCACACGTTGCGGGGTGAGACTGCTCTGGACCTCGCGACTGCTGAAGTCCACAAATTGGATGCTGTCCTCCAAATTGCCGTATCGATCCTTAAAGCCTGACAAGCTGAGCGTGACTCCATGCGCCTTTGCGGTATGGCTCTTAAAGTCCTGGATGATGTCGAGGATGTCAGCGTCAATATAATCGGTGTTCCGTGCATCGATGAGCACATGGCCGCCACGCGGCACAGCGTGTAGGGTTTTTTCCAGCATGGCGCGGCTGAAGAAGCTGACCTGATTGGCTAGCTCAATACGCAGCACATCCCCGGTCATGTGTTTCTCCATCACCTTGCGCAGAGGTCGGCGCATGTTGCTGTGCAGGATGAAGCAGATGCTGACGCCTAACCCGATCAGGATACCGATCAGAAGATCAGTCAGCACGATTGCAACGACCGTGATGATAAAGGGCAGGAACTGATTTGGCCCTTCTGCCCACATTTGTTTGAGCAGCTTGGGGCTAGCGAGTTTCAGGCCGGTCATGAGTAAAATGGCGGCCAGCGCGGCCAGCGGGATCTCATTCAGCCATCCAGGCACGAACAGTACGCAGCCCAGCAGCAACACGCCATGGAGGATGGCGCTAACCTTGGTTTTTCCGCCAGCGTTGATGTTGACCGAGGAACGCACGATCACACTGGTCATCGGCAGCCCACCGATCAGGCCGGAAACGATGTTTCCCACACCCTGCGCCAGCAGCTCACGATTGGCTGGAGATCGACGCTGCTCTGGATCCAGCTTATCCACCGCCTCCAGATTCAGCAGGGTCTCCAGACTGGCGACGATGGCGATCGTGACGGCAGCGATGTACACCGCCGGATTGGCTAAGCTGGAAAAATCCGGGTAAGTCAGAAAGCCTAAAAACGCGCCAAGATCTTTTGCGACCGGCACCTGCACGAGGTGGGAAGTTCCGATCTCCAGGCTACTGCCGAATTGACGCAACAAAAGGTTCACCGCTACGCCAAAGACCACCACCACGAGGGGCGCTGGCACTAGGCTTTTCTTCAGCCGAGGCACTTTCTCCCACACCGCCAAGAGCACGATGGAAAGAAGACCCACAATGGCTGCCCCCTCCTGAATATCGAAAAAGGATGCCCATAGCTCCGTGAAGGTATTTTCATGATCCGGCTGCTCAAACGCCATGTCACCTTCAGGGTCAGGATCGTGCCCAATTACATGGGGGATTTGTTTCAGGATCAGAATGGTGCCAATGGCTGCCAGCAGCCCTTTAATCACGCTCGAGGGGAAAAACGCGGCAATGAATCCAGCGCGGCAGATCCCGAGCACGACCTGGATCACACCCGCTAAGGTTACTGCCAGCAGGAAGGTCTCAAAAGTTCCCAATTTGCCGATCTGTGCAGCCACGATGGCAGTCAACCCAGCAGCGGGACCACTGACCGAGGTATGAGATCCACTCAAAAAGCCCACCAGCAGCCCACCCACGATCCCGGACACGAGGCCAGAGAAAAGGGGCGCATTCGATGCGAGGGCAATGCCCAGGCAAAGAGGCAACGCGACCAGAAACACTACAATGCCAGCGGGGACATCTTTCGTGAGTGTTTTGGCGGACAAAAGTGGGGAATTTGGCATGGCGGCATCTTGAGGAAGGTCAACTCTGAGAAATCGTTTCTCTTAATAACATGATTAAGTGTGCCTTGTATAGGAAACCTGACCCAGATCAAGACTGGCACGACCGCAACTCCATATTTTTAATTATGAGTAAATTGGGTTCTCTAGGCAGGCAGCTTCCGATCTATAGTTTTGCCTTTGCCCACTCTTCTCGCAGGATCGGATCCAGTATTTCTGTCCATTTGGCATATCCCTCTGGGCTGAGGTGCAGAAGGTCATCCACATAATAAGATCGGATGGGCTTTCCTTCCGCATCCGCTAGATAGCTACAGCTATCCACATAACGCACCCAGGGCTTGTGCTCTGCCCATGCCTTTAGCTTCTGGTTTAGCTCATGCACCAGAGGGATCTGTTCCTGGCGCTTGATGGAGATTTTCACGGCATTGAGCACCACCTTCGTCTGTGGCAGCTTTTCATGCACCAGGTCCAAAAAGCGAGTGTAGTCGCCAAAAGCCTCTTCCACGGTGAGCTTGGCATTGAGATCATTGCTGCCCGAGTAGGTGACTAGGATCTTGGGCTGATGGCGCAGCACGACGGCGTCAAAATGGGCCGTGAGATCATTCGCCACGCTGCCGCCGAATCCGCGGTTCAGCACCGGCAAGCCAGGGAAATCCTGCTTCAGCGTGGCCCAGCGGCGAATGCTTGAGCTACCCGTAAAGACGATCCCGCCCTTTTCCGCCTCCTGCTCGGTAAAGGCAGCGATCTCTTTGGCAAACCGAGCCGGATCAGGGCGCGGTGTTTCTGCCTGGGCAGAGATAAAGGCGAAGGTTACGGCTAGGCAAAATATCCGGGGCAATATCAAACGCATCGTTACAGCTAACGGAAGCAATCGCGCTCATCAAACAGCAAAAGCGCTGCCCGATGAGCCTCATGCGCGAGCCTTGACCAGCCGCCCAGCGGCTTCCACTATCGCCCTCCATCATGCCTAAGTACATCGTCACCATCGGCCTCGAAGTCCACGCCCAGCTCACCACGCGCAGCAAGATGTTCTGCGCCTGCCCTGTGGAGTTTGGTGCCGAGCCGAACACCCTCACCTGCCCTACCTGCCTAGGGCTACCTGGTGCCCTGCCCGTGCTCAATGAGGGGGCCATCGAAAAGACCATCCTCACCGGCATGATGCTTGGCTGCACCACGCCCCCGATCGTGAAGTGGGACCGCAAAAACTACTTCTACCCGGACATGCCAAAAAACTACCAGACCACGCAGTTCGACCTTCCCCTCTGCCTGGGCGGTGGCGTCCCGCTTTATGATCTAGCCTACCCGAAAGATGCCCAAAAGACCATCGCCAACCCCGGTAAGGTCGTGAAGCTCACCCGCATCCACCTTGAGGAAGACGTGGCCAAGAGCACCCACCACGACAAATTCACCACCATCGATTTCAACCGCGCGGGCACCCCGCTCATGGAGATCGTCAGCGAGCCCGATATTGAAAGCGCCGAGGAAGCCGTCGCTTACCTCAACAGTCTGCGCCAGATCCTCATCTACGGTGGCGTCAGCGATGCCGATATGGAAAAGGGCCAAATGCGCGCTGACGTGAACATCTCCGTCCGCCCCGAAGGTCAAAAGGAACTCGGCGTGAAGATCGAGCTCAAAAACATCAACTCCATGAGCGCCATCCGCCGCGCGATCAAAGCGGAAACCGCGCGCCAGATCGACATCCTCGAAGGGCGCAATCCTGAAAAACTCGTCCAGAGCACCCGCCGCTGGGATGACGATGCCGGCGTCACCACCAAGATGCGCGACAAGGAAGACTCCCACGACTACCGGTACTTCCCCTGCCCCGACCTCGTCCCCCTGCGCACCGCTGCCCTCGTCGAGCGCATCCGCCCCACCGTCCCCGAGCTGCCGCATGAAAAACGCGCCCGCTTTGAGCGCGACTATGGCGTCAGTGCCTACGATGCCGGTGTGCTCGCCAGTGAAAAACCCCTCGCTGCCTACTACGAGACCGCCGTCGCCACCGATCCCGCCGTTCCAGCCAAAAAGATCGCCAACTGGGTCATCAACGACCTCCTCGGCCAGCTCAAGGATACAGAAGAAGGCATCTCTGCCTGCCCTGTAAAGCCCCAGGCTCTTGTCGCCCTGATCGCCCTCGTCGAAGCCGGGAAAATCTCCAACAACCAGGCCAAGGAAGTCTTCGCCGAGATGTTTGCGACTGGCGGAAACGCCGCCGACATCGTCAAAGCCAAGGGCTTTGAGCAGGTCAGCGACACCGGTGCCCTGGAAGCCATCGTCGATCAAATCCTCGCCGCCAACCCCGATAAGGTCGCTGAGGTCAAAGGCGGCAACGACAAGGCCATGAACTGGTTCACCGGCCAGGCCATGAAGGCCAGCCAAGGAAAAGCCAACCCGAAGCTCGTCACAGAGATCGTCCGACGAAAGGTGCTCGGTTGAGCCCTAAGCCAGAGAACCGCGATAGGAAGGAAAAAACGACCTCCATGTCCCTGAAAAATGCGCTAGTAGCGCAAGGTGACCGCTTACCATGCCACGCCCGCCCTCCATTCGCGACTCTTCCATCGCCCTGGCGCTACTAGGGATCTGCGTCTTTTTCAGCTTAGTTGAGCCCAAATTTCTGGACCCGCGCAATTTGTCCCTGCTGATGACGGAGCTATCCATCTCCGCCACCCTGGCCATGGGGATGCTACTGGTCATCTTGCCAGGCCACATCGATCTATCTGTAGGCAGTGGCCTGGCACTACTCAGCGGCATTGCCACCGTGCTCACCACCAAGGCAGGGCTGCCCTCATGGGTGGGCCTCGCGGCTGGGCTGGTCGCAGGATTACTTCTCTGGTGGGCCAAAGGCGTGCTCATCGTCCGTGAGCGCATCCCCGCTTTCATCGTGACCTTGGCAGGTCTTTTGGTCTTTCGCGGGCTATTTTGGTTAGTGATTCAAAACCAGACGGTGCCGGTCGTCGCGGGAGGCAGGACAAATCTTTACTCCTTGATTAGCACCTACTACCTCCCTTCAGCTCTAGGCTGGGGTCTGGCCACCTTGATCATCCTCGTCATGATCCTCATCGCCTGGAAGAGTCACCGCCATCGGCAGCCCCAGGACGCACCGGCTGATGAAGGAGAGACCACCTTTCTGCGTGTGTTTGTCATCGCTCAGGCAGTGCTGCTCTTTGTGCTCATCACAGGTCAATTTCGCGGCATCCCTTTACCTGCCCTGATATTTGGCTTCGTCGCCATAGCCGTTCATCTGCTCACGAGGCACATGCCCTTCGGACGCTACCTCTATGCCATCGGTGGCAATGTTGAAGCCGCGCTTGTCTCAGGCGTGCCCGTCCAGCGCACCGTCATCACGGCCTATGCACTCCTGGGGGCCATCGTGGCCATCACGGGTTTCATGCTCACCTCCTACACGGGGAATTCTACCACTGACCTAGGCGAGTGGATGGAACTTGATGCCGTGGCTGCCTGCGTGATCGGCGGCGTCAGCTTGCGCGGCGGGCGCGGCACCGTAGCCGGTGTGCTCGCCGGTGCCCTCATCATGACCATCCTTCTCAATGGCATGACCCTGATGTCTATCACGCCGGAGCACAAGCTCATGGTGCGTGGCGCGGTGCTGCTTGCTGCCGTGTGGCTTGATGTGAGGCTAGGTCGTGGCTGAGAAATATAATCAGAATAATCTCAATAAATTGACCTGCGGCACCTGTTTAGATTCAGGTAGAAAAGCCTAAACCATCTCTCAGAGTGACTGCCAGAGTCTTGATCGCTCAATGAGAGAAAGCCTGGGATCAAAGCACGTCCTCGACGAGCTCAATGTTCTTGCCACCAATTTTTTCGAGCAGTGACTTGGTGCCTTCCTGGCTGAATTTTGGATCACGCGCTTCGATGCAGACAAAGAACCCGTCGTCAGAGAATTTGGCGAATTGCTTGGAGAAAAAAAGGGGATGATTCAGCCTTGGCAGGCCCATG
>JAIWOJ010000039.1 GCA_020216965.1 Prosthecobacter sp. | reverse complement strand
TCTAGGAAATCGGGCTTGGAAATACCTCCACAACCCATCTCTTGCGCATGATCTCGACTAGAGACAGCCTCCAAACTGGCAGTAGCTGTTGGCGCAAAACAGAAGTCTAGATTGAAATTGTCAGAAATTTTTGCGAAATTTCAGGCTACCCCCCCTCCTAGGGGAGCGTAAATCCACTGTGAAAGGGACATTGAGTTGCAGAGGAAAATGCCATTGTTCTTTCGGCTATCACGTTCCCGAGCCCGCAAAGCATCCCAAAAAAATTGAACAGCAGATATTTTCTGATGATCCACGATTTGACTTTCTCTTAGCGCCGCTTTTTTTCCCTAGCACACCCCCTGAAACTTTGCCGCCAGCCGTGGCGGCCAACCACCAACCAACATGCAATACACCAATACCGTGAAATCGAAAATATATATCCTCGAAAACCAGCCCATTGTGCTGGAGGGTCTCAACCGGATGCTGGAGGGCCAGGAAGACATCGAAGTGACTGGCATCAGCGGCAATCTGGCTGAAGCCATAGAGAAAATGAAGGCAAATCCTGTCAGCCTCTTGCTGATGGAGTTTTGCCAATCAGACAAACCCCCCCAGGACATCGTCAAACAGATCAGAGAAGAACTGCCCAATACCCAGGTGCTGATTTTCTCATCCCACGATGAAAACCTCTACGCTGAGCGCTGCCTGCGCGCAGGTGCCATGGGTTACCTCATGAAAACAGAGCCAGTTCAGCGCCTCCTGCTGGCAATCCGCCAAGTGATTGGTGGTGGTTTTGTCTTTAGTGCAAATCTTCTTAACAACATCGTCACAGGGAATGGAATGCGTGGCAATCCAGGGGCACGTGGTGAGCCAGGACGCCTTCTAAGCGACCGCCAGCTTGAGATCTTTGAGATGGTGGGACGCGGCATGGATTCCCATTCCATCGCTGAAAAGCTAAATCTAAGCTCGAAAACCGTGGATGCACACAAGGCAAACATCCGCCAGAAGCTGGGCCTAGACTCTGCCCGCGAACTGCTCATGGAAGCCCTTCGCTACGTCGAGAAGTAATCACCATCCTACCTACCCTTAGGTATGGAATCACCGCCCGGCATCCCAACCTGCCGGGCGGTTTTTTCTGCCTGAGTTTCGCTGGAATTTCGCAAATCCAGGCTGTCCTGCGGCGTTTTGCAGCGTAATGAGAGCCATGAACAAATCCTCAGCCACCTTCCTCTTGCTGTTGGCCACCCTTTCCTCCTCCTGCCTCGCTGAGGATAAGGATAAGCCCGCTGCCACTCCCGAAAAAACCATGTCGAAGCCCCAAGTGACACTCAGTGATGAAGAATGGAAAAAACGCCTGACTGAAGAACAGTACCGCGTGACCCGCACCGCAGGCACGGAGCGTCCGTTTGGCAAAATTTATGAGGAGTTCGAAAAGCAGGGTGAAGGCACCTATTACTGCGTTTGCTGTGGGGCAGAGCTTTTCACATCCAAGGAAAAATTCCATTCTGGCTGCGGATGGCCCTCCTTTTACGATGCCTCCACGGCAAAAAATGTGCTCGAAAGACCGGATCATTCTCACGGGATGATCCGTGTGGAGACCCTCTGCAAACGCTGCGGAGCTCATTTAGGGCATGTCTTTGATGGAGAAAGCGTTTCAGCGGCGACACCGACGAAGCGGCGTTTTTGCATCAATGGCGTGGCTCTGCATTATGTACCTAAAGGGGGCGAGCCACCTAAGCTGCTTGAGCTAGGTTCCGCCGATGTGGAGAAGAAAAAAGAAGCCGTCGCCAAAGAAGCGGGCGTGCCAGTCAGCAAGCCTTAAATCGCATCACGGCTTAGGCAAAGGCTGCCACCAAACCTCTGGGGAACGCTTCCCAGGTCTAGCCTCACCACCTGCGACCACCCAATGGCCGCGCCAGACAACGAGGGGCGTGGTGACTAAGGAAAATGGCAAGGAGCCGCCCTCACGCCAATCTCCGGTTTTCAGATCATAGGCAAGCACGCGCCTAGGAAAGCCAGGGTGTTTTTCCTTGGGCGTAAAATCCACCATCAAACCATCATCTCCTCCCAAAATCCACAGCGCGTCGGCTGCTGGCACAAGCGGAGAGGGGGCGGCCACCGTGACATGCGGGGCATCCGCCAAGCGCTCCCAGCCGCGATCGAAGGTATGGCACCAGGCATCCTTCAGCCAAGTGCGTGCGGCTTTACCGTCAGGTCCGGGCTTTAGGGATGCTCCGCTAAAGAGATACACAGCGCCATTGACCACGGCCATCTGGGCTAGGATGCGGGGCGGCCCTGGACAGGGCGGCAAGGGCTGCCATCCCCTCTCAAGGGCAGCTAGGTCTAGCATCCAAAAGGTTGCCATCGCCGTGGTGTCCTCAGGATGCCGGATGCCACCACAGAGGAATATCCGCGTGCCCTCCATAGCCCCTGACATAAAAGCGCAGGGCTCTGGCAGGGATGGCAGCGCCTGCGTGGTCACCTGCCCTGCTGCATCTAGGCTCAGGAGGAAAACCTCCCTGTAATGCCTCTCTGCATTCCCACCGCCGATGATCACCAAGCCGGAATCTGTAGAAAGACTCACCCCATAGCCATTCGGCACGGGCAGTTTGCCAGCTACAGTCCATGGCCCATCCGGTGTCCGCAGCACATGCACCTGATCATACCAGGTCTTACGCCCGCCCTCCCAGGGCATTTTGTCAGGGAAATTTGTGCCTCCAGCTACCACCAGCGCCCCATCGCAGATGCCTGCAAAACTACCCGCAAACCCCTCTGCATCCGGTAACGATGGCAAACGCTGCCATTCCTCTGCCATGCCGCAGCCAAGGCAGAGCAGCCAAGCGGCCCAAGTAGGATAGAGCTTCATAGATGCCTAAGGTAACGCGCTGCCCACGGTGAAAACAAACGCAAATCTAACGCCGCTGCCATCGTATGGCTAAGGATGGTCCACGCCCGTTTTTGTCTGCTCTTTCCTCTGCTAGCCACTGCCGCTGGCGCAGCCATCCCTGAGCCTGACCCTGTGCAGGTGGAGTTTCGTAAGCCGCCTCACGACTACCTCACCCACGAGGCCAAAGATCGCTTTGCCAGCGTGTTAAAAAAAATCCAGTCTGGTGAAGTGCAGTTAGATACCAGCGATGACAAAGCCTTTCTGACCAGCTTGCTTCAGGTGCTAGATATCCCCATCAGCTCTCAGATCCTAGTCTTCTCTGCCAGTTCTCTCCAGAGTGAGATCATCAATCCACGCAACCCCCGCGCCCTCTATTTCAACGAGGATACCTACCTCGGCTTTGTGCCCGGCGGCAAAGTGGAGGTCATCAGCATGGACCCCACCCATGCCGCTATTTTTTACATCTTTGATCGGCTCCGGCCTGGCGGTCCCCCGCCCGCCATCACGAGGTCAGACAAATGCTTCAACTGCCACGCAGGCACAGCCACCCGCCGCGTGCCGGGCCTGATTGCTGAATCCCTCCTCCCCATGGCCAGTGGAGCTAGTCTAGAGACATATCGGCGGGATGAGCAGGGGCACCAGATCCCCCTGGAGCAGCGCTTTGGCGGCTGGCACCTCACTGGCGGTCATCACCTGCCTCAGACGCACGCGAACTTCATGGGCGTCACAACCGGCCCTGGGAAATTTGAAAAAGTGCCCGCCATGCCAGGCCAGATGTGGGACATCAACCGCCACCTGCTACCCACCAGTGACATCCTGCCCCACCTCGTGCATGAGCATCAGCTTGGTTTTGAAAACCGTGTCTTTCACGCAGCCTATGTCATGCGCCAACTGCGTGGCAGCACGCGCGGCTCGCTGCCCCCGTCAGCCAAACCCCAGATTGAAAAGCTCGCCGATGAGCTAGCCCGCTACATCCTCTTTACAGATGAGGCGAAGCTGCCCCCTGGGGGGATCGAGGGGGATCCGACCTTTATGCGTGACTTTGCCCGGAATCGGCGACCCGCCCGCAGTGGTTTAGCTCTCAAAGACCTAGATCTCAAGACCCGTCTCTTGAAGCATCGTGCCAGCTACATGCTTTACACGGAGTCTTGGCAGCAACTGCCCCCAGAGCTCAAGGAGCGGGTGTATTATAAAATGGCCGAAGGTTTGCGTGAGCAGAACCCCTCAGCGATCGGTGCACACATTCCCGTGCCAGAAAAGCTAGCCATCCGCAGCATCCTCAAAGAGACACTGCCCGGCCTGCCCTCCTGGTGGAGGTAAGGCCGCACATCAACTTCACCCTCCCGTCTGCTGAGATTGCCACCAGGCATCAATGCTCGGAATATCAAAGAGCCGGAACCGGCGGCCCACCCTTTTTTCCAGGCTCGTCTGTGCCTGTTTTGCCACGTCGAGAGAGGGATCTTCCTTCAGCGCACGCAGGAGAGTGGCATTCACCGCAGGATCTTGGCTGCTGCGCAGTAGATAGGCACAGCGCAGCCGCACCTCCCAAGACTGCTCATGATCCTGCAGCAGTTTTGTCAGGCGCTCATCTCCCAGGTCAGCCTCCGCCTGCACCGTACCATCGGGAAAAAGATCCCGCAGAGGCAACTTGTAGCCGGGATCAATGCTCACGTTGATCTCATAATAAGCCTGCACACGGCGAAACTCTGCCTCTGCCGCATGGCGCAGGTGCGCCAGCGCAGGGTCAAACATGGAATCCACCACGGCCTGGAGATCACGGCGCTGCCCCAGGGCGATGGCTCGATCCGCATACTCTGTCAGGCGATTGCGTTCTTTGAGCAGGATCAGCTCACTCGTCGCCGGTGTCACCGTGGGCAGCATCGCCGCCACCTGCGCTGCGTCTGAGGTGGTGGCCCTCGTCGCATCTGCGCTAGGCAAGAAGCTGGACTGCTTGATCACCAGGGCCATGCGGTCTGCCATCTCTTGCAGGCGGGCCTGGGTCTTCTCACGCTCTTCATGCTGGGCATCAATCTGCGCTTGTAGTGCCGAAATCTGCGCCCTAGCACGCTCCAGGCTGTCCTTCAGCTCCACGGTCAGCGCATCGGGCTGTGAATCTGCCGCACTCTCCACCTGCACAGGTGCTGCCACGGCAGGCGGCTGCGCTGGATGCATCAGCTCCACACGCCGCCCCGCACTCATCAAAAAGCATAGGATCAAGACCAGCACCTGCGTGGCCAGAAAAGTCGGCCAAGTAATCTGCCTTGATGGCAAAGAAACCTCAGCCGAGGGCAAGACCGCACTGGCATTTGGACTGGAAGCGGGGGACGGTGTGCCTGAGGAAATCATAATCTATGGAGGGAAAGGAAACGTCTTCCATCAAGAAACGCGCGCCCGAGGAAAAAATCCACCGGAGGATGCCTTGTCGCCCGAACAGGCTGCCACTATGCTGCCCCCAGAAAAACAGGCTCCTCCTTTCATCATGAGCGCTACCAGCACCGCCCCCCCATCCACTAGCGCCAGCATGGTTCCCGCCCGCTGGGCAGTCCTTGGGGTCGTGCTCGCCATGCTCACGGCGTTAGTCGGCATCTTTCCCTACCAGCACTGGGACTTTACAGAGCGCAGCAGCATCCTCGGAGGCATCCTGCGCAAGGCACAGCAAGACTCGGAATGGTGGTTCTGCCTCCTCACCCCCTTTCTCGTGGCCTGGCTAATCGCGCGAATGCGACGTGATCTAGCCACCCTGCCCTTGCAGGGGACTTGGCTAGGGCTGCCCGTGCTAGCCCTCGGCATGTTGTTTTACGGTTTCGGATTTAAGGCAGACACCGCCTATCCTGGCTATCTTGCCATCCAGATCATCACCTTGGGCCTCATCCTCCAGCTAGGTGGTCTGCCCTGGCTTCGGCGGCTATTTTTCCCCTGGGCTTTCCTCGCCTTTACCTGGCCCATGCTGCCGCTGGAATCCATGCTGGCCCTGCCCCTACGCATGTGGACGGCACGGCTCTCTGCCTTGGTGCTAGGACTCATCGGCGTGCCCGTCGTGCAGGAGGGCACCGGTCTCCACTCAGCCGCTGATGAACTCGGCGGTCTCGCCCATGGGCAGCTTTTTCAGTTGGATGTGGAGGAACCCTGCAGCGGCATACGCTCACTGTTTTCCCTCCTCATGCTCAGTGCCCTCTATGGCTGGCTTTCGCTGAAAACTTGGCCTGCGCGCGCCGTGCTTTTTGCCAGCGCTATCCCCCTTGCCATGCTGGGAAACATAGTCCGCATGGTCCTCCTGGCTCTAGGCAGCCTTTGGTTGGGCTCCGATTTTGCCATCGGCCGAAATATCGACGGGCACCAGGAGATGAGCTTTTTCCACAGCCTGGCTGGGTTTGCTGTCTTCGGCGTGGCATTGGCTGGGATGTTTGGCATATCCTCCTGGATGGAGCGCACCCTGGATGCCAAGCCAATGCACTCCCACGCTAAAGAGCAGCTAGATCCAGCCACGCCAGGGCGGCGAATCTGGGCCCATCTCGCGGCCACGGTCGTCATTCTCGGGGGCGGGCTACTGCACTGTGCTACGATGGACACGGCCTACCACGTCAGCCCTGCCAGCGTGCGCCTAGCCATGCCTGTGCTGCTGGATGGCTATGTCAGCACAGATCAGCCGATGACTGAACGCGAGCAGCTCACCCTGGCGGAGGATGTCAGCATCTCCCGCCGCTTTTACACCAAGCCAGAGCGCGCCATCCTGGCATCCATCGTCGTCAGTGGTGCAGAAAAACGCTCCCTACACTCTCCCGATGTCTGTCTGCCCGCCCAGGGCTGGCAGGTCAGCTCTACCCGCGAGATCACTCTTGATCTGGGAGACGGCTTTCAGCCCACCGTCACGTTGATGACCATGTTCCGAGATGTGGAGGACGCCACGGGCAGGCGTGGTCGCCTCCGCGCCCTGAATCTCTTTTGGTACATGGGGTCCGATGGCAGCACCTGTGCCGGATACCAGGAACATGTCTGGCGCACCTATCGAGATGCCTTTTTCCGCAACCTCAACCATCGTTGGACGCTACTGACCTTCTTTGCGCCCTTAAAAGCAGAGCCTGCGGGCCTGGCAGACCCCCTCGCCGAAATCACCGCCCTCCAGGACGTCGAATCCTTCATCCGCTCCCTCATGCCGCACCTCCTCGTCGCGCAGAAATCACCCTGAATCTCCTAAAGCTGGAGCGGCTTTTACGGCAAAAAGTTGGGATTGGAGTCAGGACTGCAAGTGGCTTCTACCACACTTACATCAGACAGGTAGCGGTAAGGCGAATAAAAATCGAAATGAGAGAAAAAGCCTTCTCCATAAAGAGACAGCGATGATTGTATTGGCTAGCAAAATTATCATAGCTTGTTATTCCTGAATCAAGCGTAGATGGCTAGTGATATCACAACAGCAAATCCCCCTCAGCAAGTACAGGACTCAGTTGAGCATCATGCAAACAGGGGGGGAGTAGATAATAATGGCAGACAGTCTCCCGGTGCTGAAACACGGCTGGGCTCCCCTGCCAAATAACATCGGACGGAAAAGCGACTGTAGAAAGCCAACAACGACTTCGGCCAAGCAGAGTCGGATCTGCCGCAAGAGCACCTGTGAGAGCATAGAGTTCGCCTTCGCCAACCCTAGAACTCCAGGCATCGACAAGCTCCCAAACATCCAAAAATCGCAGCACTCTGGCCGGACGTAATAAGAGATAACTAGTCATTCTTCCCGATTGATCCACGGCTCCTAATAGACGAAGTCTCTGCATCGGACTATTGAGTTGCCAGCGCAAGCCTGCCAAGGAAACAGCTCTATGCAGACCATGCTGCTGACTCTCAGGTCTAGCTATCTCGAGAACCTGATCTAGGTGAAGCACGATCCGCAGATCTTTAGGCAGATCGGGCCAGCTATCCAGAAAAGAAGCTTGCGCACTGGCAAAGGCACCTAACGGGTAGATTCTTCGCGTAACCTGGGTCAATGCACGCGCACCCATTTTTATCAATACATCCTGAAGTCTAGGGAGGGGCGTCGTCTGCACTACCATAAGTCGCTGCCCCAAATCCCGCATATGCATCAGAATGCTCAGTCCAGCTCTTGCATATCTGGGCAGCACGCGAAAAGTCGTTCCAAGCAAAGCCGGGATCACACCGCCTTGATGCATATATGCGTGCGGAATGGCACCGGCAAACCCGACGATACGCCCCCGATCACGATCACGGGCGATGTAGCCGCGCATAGACTCAAGCTCAGTGTATGGGTTTTCATCCCACCAATGCGCTAACCTACGATGCCAAGATATGCCTTGCTGAAGTCGGCCTGTGCTTTCGAGAAACTCTGCCAATTCCACCCTTTGGTCTGGCGTGTCATGGAACTCTTGGACAAAAGCTTCTGGCATCGCTCTTCAAGGATCTTTTTATCCTACGATGCCAGGATACAGCTTCATAGATCGCGCACAAAGATATTTGCGTAGCTTACAGACTGAGTGAGATCAGCTAGACCAATGCGTCCGCTTGCCGATGCGTCAAAAGTGACTTGGAAGTGCTGGGGATTGCGGTCCTCACGCTCCGTTATCACTATTTCTGCTTCATTGCCCCGCAACGCGGCCTTGACTCGATACCACTGGCCGACCTGCACACGATCAGAGCCTAGAACAACAGGGGCAACACCTCCCGTGCCAAACATGACCAGGGGGTGGCTGTGTCCGCGCACACATAACCCAGCTGCAGGTTTGGTTAGATCGACTGTTTTTGGCAGAAAAACGTCACAAATGACCTCTACATCCCCAAACTCCTGCTCACTCCATAAAGCAGAGCCAGTCTGTCCTTCACTGAGCTGAATCTGCCAATCACTGACCTTCCAACGGTCTTGAGTACCGGCTGGCACACGCCAACCTCGGAAGTCTGTTCCTGTGTAAAGATGTCTCCAGCCCTGGTCCAGTGGTGCTGTCATCTCACTTGGAGCTCCGCTAGAGGGTAGCTCCAGGATGCGGATATTGCGAAACTCTACAGGGGCTCCCTCTGACTCTAAGGCCAAATAACCTTTGCGGTAGTTACAGTTATCTCCGCCACTAACGACCTTGCCGTTCACCGCCAGGGTGATACGCCCTGCATTTGCCTCAATGCGATAGTGATTCCATTCGGGGCTTGGGCGGCTGCGCTCCTCGCTAGGAAAGCTGCGCATACCATTACACTCGCCATGAGGTTCCATGGTTGCACCATGAATGGGAAAAACATCCCCATGCGTGGTGAACCAGCGCGGCTTTGTGAGATCAGCCTTTTTCATATAGCCATGGTCGAGCACTTGCACTTCGATCCCGCGCAAAAATGGCACTCCGGGCGCACTGATAGGCGTGCCCCAAACAAAGATGCCTGAATTCCCCCCTTCGCTAAGATGCCTCCATTCCGCTTCAAGAATAAAGTTTTCATACTGACGAACAGTTCTCAAAGCTCCCGTTGGTTTGCCTGTGCAGGAAACTACCCCATCCTTAATGCTCCAGGTCTCAGGTGCACAGTTGGCATTCACCCATCCTTCAAGACTGTTTGGTTGGAACATGGCAACAAACTCCTCAACTGCTTGAGATGGAGCAGCAGCAAATAGTAGAGCTGCGAAAAACAGAGAATCAGTGAATAATAATCGCCCTAGATGCTTGGTCATATTTTACAGAGATAAACGCATCAACATGCACTTGCCATGCATCCTTCTTTTCACTGTCGTTCCTGATTTGATTCGAGTGACTCAGGTAGGAGGATGGTTTCCAGGGAGAGTTAATGTATTCACTTCCCATTACTCTGATAGTTT
>JAIWOJ010000038.1 GCA_020216965.1 Prosthecobacter sp. | reverse complement strand
GGCTATCAGGGCGTGAATTATGAGAAATTCATCCGCAAATTCCCAGACCGCATTTTCCATGTGCACATGAAGGATGTGGCCTGGAATCTCGGTGACGAGGCGGGAGTTTTCGGCGGGCATGTGGACTTCCACAAGCCTCAGCGTTACTGGGACTTTAAGTCCGTGGGGCGTGGCGATATCAAGTTTGAGCGCATCATCCGTGCCCTCAATGACATCGGCTACAATGGCCCGCTGAGCGTGGAGTGGGAGGACGGTGCCATGGATCGTGAATTTGGTGCTGCCGAATCCTGCGCCTATGTGAAGAAGCTCGACTTCCCGCCCAGCAAGATCGTCTTTGACGCGCAATTCGCCGAAAATAGCAAGTGAGCCCCAGCTCCCCTGCCCTGCCGGATCCGTATTTCCAGCCCGCATCACCGCTGTGATGCGGGCTGTTTTTTCCCTTCACTGGCCCATGATGGAAAACATATCCGCTCCCGTGCTCTCGCGCACCGTCTGGCAGGCGCGCGCGAAGGGGCATCACGCGCGCGTCGCCGCCATGGCCCAGGGCTTTTTAGACAGGCGTAGCCGTGGCACACGGCATCCCGTGCATGATTTTCTCTTCACTTACTATACCTTCCCTCCCAGCAAGCTCATGCGCTGGCTGCCTGCACTAGGAGAGCGTCTAGTTGTCGAGGCCCAGGATTTAGAAAAATACCCCTGGCTGGCCGTGCCCCCCATGCACCCTGAGGCGGGCCTCTGCTCCCTGCTACCGGCGGCGCTGCCGGACAAGGTGCGTGACCTAGCCCGCTGGGTGCATACTCTCTGCCAGGCCGTGGCCCAGCGCCCACCGCGCCTGCGCTGCTACGGGCTGCATGAGTGGGCCATGGTCTATCGACAGCCACGCGAGCAGGTGCGGCACCAGGGCTATGAGCTACGCCTCTCACCCGAAGATCTGGCCGCTTTTGTAGAGTCCCAAACCGTCTGCTGCTCCCACTATGACGCCTTCCGCTTTTTCACGCCCGAGGCCAAGCCGCTGAACCTCCTCCAACCAGTACTGGAGACCCGGCTGGAAATGGAACAAGGTGGATGTCTCCACACCAACATGGACCTCTACAAATGGTCTGCCAAACTCTGGCCCTGGTGCGGCAGTGACCTCGTCGGCGAATGCTTTGCCCTAGCCTGTGAAGGGCGCGCGCTCGACATGCGTGCCAGCCCTTACGACCTACGCCACCTCGGCTACGAGCCCGTGAAGATCGAGACGGCTGAGGGCCGTGCCCAATATGAGCAAGAGCAGCGCCAGTTGGCGGAAAAGGCCGCCATCCAGCGCGCCCGCCTGGCACAGGCCGCCGCCGTGCTGGCAGTGCCGAGCGCAGATCATGGGCGAGATTTCCCAAGCACCGGCTCTTGCGCGTGAAGGACAGACGGCTACCATCGCGTTGAAACAGCGTCTCATTTGCGCACAACCATGCATCGTTCCTCCACCCTGGCCCAGCTCCCCATCGGCAGCTCTGCCCTCATCCACAGCATGCCCACCGGCCGCGCCGGACTCACACGGCTGCGTGAGCTAGGGCTGACGCCAGGCGTGCGGGTCAAGGTCATCCGCCGCGCGCCTCTGGGAGAGCCTCTGCAAATCTGCGTGCGTGGCTCCCAGATCGCCATGCGCAATCATGAGGCCGCGCATATTCTCGTCACTCCGGCAGAAGCATGAGCGCGCCAGACTCCCCGCTGCTCGCCATCGTCGGCAATCCGAACTCGGGCAAAACCACCCTCTTCAACCTCCTCACTGGCCTACGCCAAAAGGTCGCGAACTACCCTGGCGTGACTGTTGAGAAAAAGATCGGCGAATGCTGGAGCCAACACGGCAAAAAACTCCGCCTCATTGATCTTCCCGGTGCCTACAGCCTCAATGCCCGCAGTCCTGATGAGGCGGTGCTGCGCGATGTCCTGCTAGGCCGCCGTGCGGATACGCCCCGGCCAGACAGGGTCGTCCTGGTGCTGGATGCCGCGAATCTGGAGCGCAATCTCTACCTGGCCTCCCAGATTCTCGAGCTCGGCCTGCCCACCGTTATCGCGCTCAACATGATCGACGTGGCAGAGGCAAGGCAATGGCGTATCGACGTAAGCGCCCTTTCCACAGAGCTCGGCGTCCCCGTCATCCCCATGCAGGCCACCACGGGAAAGGGGCTGCTAGAGCTCAAAGCCGCCATGAGCCGGGCAGACCTACCCCGCCCGCGCTGGCATTCTGCCCCGCTGCCTGAGGACATCCGCGCCTCCGTGCAGGCCACCCGTGCCCGACTCCTCGCCTCCGGTGCGATCCAGGAGCAAGCCTCCCTGCTGGAGCCTCTGTACCTACTCTCGGACCACGATCCCCTGCACGCCGGCATCCGGGATGAGCAGCTCGCCCAGATCGCCCAAGGCCGGGATGCCCTAGAAAAAGCTCACCCCGGCTGGGAAGACCAGCTCGTCCAGGATCGCTATGCCGCGATCGAAAAACTCTGCGCCCGCGTGCTCATCCGGCCGGAGTGTGAGCCCGTCACCTTCAGCCAAAAGCTTGACCGTTGGCTCCTGCACCCTGTCTTGGGGGGGCTATTCCTGCTCATCTTCCTCGTTTTCCTCTTCTACCTAATCTTTAAGGTGGCAGAGGGGCCCATGGGCTGGATTGAGGCCGCCTTTGCCAGCCTGGGCACCTGGGTCACCGGCCTCATGCCGCCAGGAGACCTGCGGGATCTCCTCGTCGATGGTGCCATCAATGGCGTCTCAGGCGTCGTCGTCTTCCTCCCTCAGATTCTTATCCTCTTCTTCTTCATCGGCCTCATGGAGGACACCGGCTACATGGCGCGCCTAGCCTTCATCATGGATCGGCTGATGAGCCTCGTCGGCCTCAATGGCAAAGCCTTCCTGCCCTTTCTCAGCTCCTATGCCTGCGCCGTCCCCGGCGTCATGGCAGCGCGCACCATTGATAGCCCCAAGGACCGCCTCATCACCATCCTCATCGCCCCCCTGGCGAGCTGCTCTGCCCGCCTGCCCGTGTACCTGCTGCTGCTCAGCGCCCTCATGCCAGAAAGCGTCTCTCTGTGGGTAAAAGCGGGCATCATGGTCGCCCTCTACGCCCTTGGCACGTTCGGGGCCTTTGTGTTCGCCTGGATATTAAACAAAGGCATCATGCGCGGTGCCAGTGCCCCCATGATCCTGGAGATGCCCGCCTACCGGCTGCCCTCCCTACGCAGCATCCTCCTGCTCGTCTGGCAGCGCGCCCGCGCCTTCCTGGTGAGGGCCGGCACCGTCATCTTCGGCATCTCTATCCTGATCTGGGCTGCCTCCACTTACCCAAAGTCTGACTCCCCAGATGCCTCTATGCGCTTGGAGCAAAGCCTTGCCGGCAGAGCAGGCCACCTCATTGAGCCCATCATCGCGCCCCTTGGCTTTGATTGGAAAATCGGCATCGGCCTCATCGGCAGCTTTGCCGCGCGTGAGGTCTTTGTGAACACCATGGCCGTCGTGTATGCCGTCGAGGCAGGTGATGAGGAAGACATGACCCCCCTGCGCGACCGCCTGCGTCAGGAGACCCGCGCGGATGGCCGCCCCGTGTACCGCCCGCTCGTCTGCATCAGCCTGCTTGTCTTTTACGTCTTTGCCATGCAGTGCGTCAGCACCATGGCCATCGTCCGGCGGGAGACGGGTTCCTCCCGCTGGATGTGGTTCCAGCTCGCCTGCCTCAGCGGCACAGCCTACATACTCTCCCTCCTCATCTACCAGACCGGTTCCGCGCTAGGCTATTGATCCTGCTAAGCTTCTACCTAAGAAGGAAAATGTCCCGGCTGCTGCTTACTTACCTCATTTTCAGAGGGATGGAAGAAATCATAGAGACCCAGATCCGGTGCATCGGCTGACCTTCCTCACACACTCATTCTTTGCGTCATCTGCGGTTCTGATCTCTGAATGTAGGTTTTGAGATTCCCCCTTCTTTGACGCACGCCATTCCCGAATTTAGGCTTATTGGCCTGCGACTTGCCCGCCGCCGCCGGGCAGTGTGCGCAGGCGCTGGGTGGGGCTCAGCCCGTAGCGGTCTGGCTCATACATGGCTTCGATCTTGGCGGGCGGGGCGATGGCTTCACCTTCAGCGATGACCCGCGCGAGGTAGCGGAGCTGGAAGCGGCCTTTCTGGGGTGCGTGGTCGGTAAAGAAGATGGCGCGGTCTGAGCGCAGCTCACGATGGTCGCAGAACCAGGCTTCGATGCCATCGGGCAGTTGCCGTTCGTTGCGCGCATTCTGGGTCTCATACTCGGGATGGATGGCCTCCAGCACGCTGGGCAGTGGGTCGTTGATGGCGAGGTAGCGCTCACCCCCACCGATGTCGAGCGTGAGGGAGACCACGACCATATCGCCCACGCGCAGATCATCGATGCCCGTGGTGCTGCCATCGAGGAGCAGCTTTTCATAGGCCCTGGCGATGCCTAGCCCGTGGTTTTCCCCTTTGAAGTCACGCTGGCGGGCGTGGCTGGTGGCCTCGATTCGCGCAAAAAGCTCCCGCCCTGGGGGCAATTCGAGCTTCATGGGTGCCGCTGTCAGTTTGGCGTCTAGGGGGAAACTGACACGCGCACTGCCTGGATGGGCTGGAATGCTGAGCTCTGGCTCGTGGGAGGCCCATTGAACTTTGGCAAGGATGGGCTCTGCCGATTTTTTGAGGCTGCGCTCATAGGCCGCCAGTGCGGTGAGCGTCCAGGCATTGGTGTAGGTATTGCCCCACTCGCCACGGCCATTGCGGGCTTTGAGGATGGATTGCGCGAGCGCCTCGGCATCGCTCATGAGGCCGAGGTGGGTGTAGGCCAGGAGGCGCATGGCTTTGTTTGGGCCATTGCCCGCCCAGTGGCTCCAGGCTGGCTGGGGAGGGGGAGGGGATGCCTTGGGGGCGTCTTTTGCTGCGGCCTTTTTGGCTTTGTCCTTGGTGGCAGTGATTTTTTTATCTGCGGGTGCCGGGGGGGCGGGCGGTTGCCAGCCCAGCATCTCTTTGATCTGTGCGTTAGGCGTGCCGCTGATGCACATCGCTAGGCTGGTGTAGAGACGGGCGGCCTCTGGCAGGCGCTCACGCCGGGCATGGAGCAGGTTTTGGTAGGCAGCCTCGGGCTTTTTGCCCTTTGCCAGCGTGTAGAGGGCAAAGGCGCTATCGGTGAGGACATGGGGATCTTTTTCCTCCTCCATTCCGCGCAGCTTCCCAGAGAGGTATTCCAGGAGGTGATCGATGACCTCCTGGGGCACCTGGGCTCCGGCATCGCGGGCGCGCAGGAGCATGAAGCCGCCGTAGGCAGTGCCCCAGAGGGTGGCCTCTTGCCCACCAGGCCAGTAGGCTAAGCCGCCGTCTTCCGTGGTCATGGCCAGCAGGCGATTCACGCCGCGCTGGATGGCCTCACGGGTTTTGGCGGTGCTCAGAAGGTCAGGGAAGAGGCTCTGGTAGCCGCCGAGTGCCAACCAGGGCAGCGTGGCGGAGGTCGTCTGCTCCACACAGCCGTAGGGATAAGTCAGCACATACTCCAGGGCATCTCGGGCCTCAAACAGCCGGGAGGTGCTGGCAGTGACGGTGACAAAGCCGTCCGTGCCCTCCAGCACCGTCGGGCTGATTTTGCTGAGGAGATTTTCCACCGGCTCTTGGCCTAGGCGGGCGTAGCGCACCTCGCGCAGTTCGGGCACGGGATGGGTAACCTCCAGGGCAGACTCGGTGCCATCTTCCTGAGCTTCGCCAGTCCACCCTGGGGCGGTTTTTGCACGCCACTTCCATTGGGCAGTGCCTAGCTTGGTGAACTGCACGGGGAAGGTGACGGCCGTGGTTTCCTGGGGCTGGAGGGTCACTTTCTGCCGCCAAACCTTGGGCTCCTGTGGAGTGCTCAGGCCAGCCGGGATAAAGTGGCGCACTTCCTGGATAAAATCTGCCGTGGCATCCAGCTCCAGAGTCACCTCGACCTCCCCGCTGGCCGCTGTCGTGTTGTGAATGACGGCCTTGAGCAGCGTCTCATCCCCCAGGCGTGCAAAGCGCGGCACAGCAGGCTCTACCATGAGCGGTTTGTTGATCTTGAAAGCAGACTCACCGTTGCCAAAGAGGTCCGTTCCAGCCACGGCCACGGCCATGAGACGGTAGCGGGTGAGGTTATCCGGCGCGGTCAGATCCGCAGTGATTTGGCCGGCAGCGTCGGTGACGGCAGAGGCCAGCCAGAGGGGCGTGGCGATGAAGTTTTTCCGCAGTTTGACGGGGGCATTGTTCTCTTCCCCACCGCCACCGATGACAAAACCCTTGTTGCCACGCTCTCGGGCAGCAGCTTCCTCGGGCAGGAGGCTGTCAAAGGAGGTGTAGTTGTGGATCGCTAGCTCCTGGGGCGCATGGAAAAAGGTGGATGGGTTGGGTGTCTCGTGTCCCATGAGGCTGAGCACGCCTTCATCCACCGCGTAAAGCGTGACCTCGCTACCGCTGACAGGTTTGCCCTCGCGGTTGGTCACCGTGGCTGCGATGGCAAAGTTTTCCCCCGGCCTGACTTCAGGCTTTGATGGGTTCACGGTCACCTGCAGTTCTTTGGCTTTTGAGTCCACAGTCAGCTCGCAGTAGCCCAGTTTGTATTCGGGCATCTTGCTTTGCTTGGGGCTAGCTTGGCTGCCACGCACTTGCATGACAGAGACGTACACATTGGGTGCCTCTGCCTCATGGATGGGCACGCGGATCACGGGCTCTTGGGGGGAGATTTTCCGCAGGAAGCGCTGGTGAATCTGGTTCCGCTCGACCGTGACCAGGGCAGTGCCTTCGATGGGGGTCTTGACCACGATCACGGCCTCTTCCCCCGGCTTCAGCTTCGTTTTCTCTGGCTGCAAAAGGATGCGTGCGCCGTCCTCCATGGCCCAGGGAAATTCATTCCCGCCGATGACATAAAGAGGCATCCTCGACAGAACTTTTTTGCCCTCTGCATCCACGGCCTCTGCGGTGACAAAGTAGTTGCCGCCGCGCGCTGGCTTGAAGTTCACCAGCACAGATGGGGCGCTGCCAGCACTGGCCGCCTTCAGGTCCAGGGATTGCTTCAGCTCCTCACGCAGGATCACCTGCTCCTTCATCGTGCTACCGCCGCCTGCGGTCGCGATCTTCAGCGTATGGTATTCCTGACGCTCCACCTTGAGGTTCACACGCACGGGTCCGGTGGCAGCTTTCCCTGCGGAGTCCACCGCCACGATCTCCAGCGCGGTATCCTGGCCCGCACGGCCAAAGAACTGCGGCCCGCGGATGCCTAGCAGAAAGGCAGCCCCTGGCACCTCGATCGCTGTCGATGCGCTGATGGTCTGCTGATTGATGTCCGTGACTTCTGCACTGACGTTCACCTTTTGGGGCAGGGAGGCGCGGTCAGGCGGCGGCATCGGCAGCTCCAGCACGGCGGTGCCGTCGTCGTCGATGGTCAGATCGCCGCTCACCCACCATTCGCCGTCGTCGTCATCCTCGCTGTCGTCATAATAACCGTCAGCATCACGATCCTTGGCATAATGAGCCCAACGTGGGGCATCCCCGAAATGGTGCCCGGCATAGGCCGCCGGTGGCGTGAACTCGCGCATTGAAAAAGCGCTCCAGCTCACCTTGGCGCGGCTGAGGGGTTTTCCCATTAGGTAGCTGGCGCTGAGGGGTAATTTCATCCTGTCCGCCAGGATCTGCACCCCAGCGCCATCCAACTTCACTTCAAAGCTGTTCGGCTTGTAGTCATCTACCCGGAAATCTAGGTAGCCAGAGGCATCGGAATCTTCTTCTTCCTCTGCCTCTCCATCCTCAGCCTTCTTTGCGGATGGAAAGCTGATGGAAAGGGAATACCAGCCTAGGGGAGACTCTGGCAGACGCACCTCATCTGCTAGCGAACCATTCGCGGTGAAGGTGACCTGCTTCTCCAAGATCGTGCGGTAACGTGGGTCACGAATGCGGAGCTGGGCTGTCGTCGGTGCACTGTCCAGCATCAGCGCATCCCCACGGCGCAGGCGTGTGTGTGCCTTCAGGTGCAGGGTATCCCCAGGGCGGTAGAGCGGACGATCGCTAAAGACAAAGGTGTGACGCTTAGGCAGCCACACATCCCTCCAGGCCGTGGCGATGGAGTAGGGGATGACACCGTTGATGCTGTCATTGCTGGTCTCAATGACGGTGCAGTCACCGCCTTTTTCGGCCAGCACCAGGGCAGGGTCATCCCCCTTCATCACCGCCGTGCCTGTGGCGTCGGTATCCGCATAGCCTAGGAGCTTGTGGTCTCCGTCCACCATCGTCAGGCGCACGCCTGGCACGGGCTGGCCTGTGGTCAGGGAGGTGGCAAAGACCAGCGTCTCCTGCCCATTGCTCTTTTGCATCAGCCCCAGGTCGGTGAATTGCACCAAGGATTGGGTGATGACCCCCTGCTGCGTCAGCCCCTCCGCCGCACTGCCGTCGATCTGGACAAAAAGCGGTGCAGCGGGTGCCCCGGCCAGCACCTCTTTCCAGTTTAGCCGGATCAGCTCACTGCGGTCCAGCGGCTGATTCACAGGGTAACGCCGGTCATAGATCGGCGTGCCTGCGTAGCTCTCGATGTCTGCTGGCTGGAAGCCTTTCTTCTTCTCTTCCTCCTGATAAAAGGTGGACTGATAATCGCTAAACTTATCCATCGCCCGCAGCAGCTCCGGCCCCGTGAGCTTCTTTACCCGCACCCGCACCTCACGCACGTTCGCCGCCGTGATCTCATACTCGCCCAGCCCGCCGGCCAACTGGCTGCGCACAAAGGCAGGCGCAGCCACATACGGTGGGTTGGGGATAAACGTCACCTCCCCCTCACCTGGCTGCTCCAGCGCCAGCCCATCCCCAGAGCTAAGGCGCGGATCCACGATCACACGGTAGGGTTTGTTCAGCTCAAATGCCCCCTTGAGCACCAGCACCCGTCCTGAGATCTCTGGCACCACGGCCACATTCGGCTCAGTGGAGACCAGGGCCGCCATGCGGCCAGCCAGCTCCTTCAGCTCCTCCTCAGACCAGGCTTCCTCACGCGCAGGCATGAGCGGCTTGTTAAAGATGAGGCTCAGATAATAGTCCCGATCAAAAGGCGTGTGCGCCTTCATCCGGCGTAGCACAAAGGGCTGCACATCCCCCAGCGCCACATCATCCCCCTGCGCTAGGCGATCATGCCCTGAGGCGTTCGTCAGCGTCGGTGGAATGGAAAGACGCCACCCTGAGGCCACTGGCAGCGGCTCCACCGCCTCCACCACGATGGCGCTCAGGCGTGTCGCCTCCGCGGCCAGCTTGGGCTTTACCCCAGCGATCTCCTCCGCCCAGGTCGCCTGCGGCTCAGCTCCTTCAAAATCGCTCCCCCTGGCCAGCCTCACCTTGGCAGGCAACCGCAGGGCTGGTTTTTCCGAGATGAACTGAATGTTCTCCCCCGCCTTCGCCACATCCACGTTGTCATTAAACTCAAACAGGAACCACGGCGTGCGGTCTGCATCCTCCTGATCAAACCACTTCGGCGTCTGATCGATCACACGGAACTGCGCACTCCGCACGGAGGCCAGCTTTTCGATCGCGAGCGCCCGCCCCTCCAGATCCATCACGCCAGGGCGCAGGCCAAAATCATAGCTCGCATTGAACTTCGGTGCCTCACGCAGGCGGAACTGCCCCGAGCGGCTACTGACCCAGACAAACTCCCCCTTCAGCGCAGGCGTCGCCACCAGGGGGG
>JAIWOJ010000037.1 GCA_020216965.1 Prosthecobacter sp. | reverse complement strand
GTCGTTAGCTCGCGCAACTTTTGTAGGAAGCCAGGCTTGGGCAAAATGAGGCCCGCATTGGCAGGGTAAGGCTCCACGATCAGCGCCGCGATTTCATGGCCCTTTTTTTCAAAAAGCTCCTCCAGGGCCGCTTCGTCATTGAAAGGCAGCACGGTGGTCAGCTCTGCAAACGCGGGGGGCACGCCAGCACTGTCAGGGTTTCCATGAGTCAGCGCACCACTGCCAGCAGCCACCAGTAGGCTATCGCTATGGCCGTGGTAGCAGCCATCAAACTTCACCAGCCTCTGCCTGCCGGTGAAGCCACGCGCTAGGCGGATGGCGCTCATGGTCGCCTCTGTCCCGCTACTGACCAAGCGCACTTTTTGGATGGAGGGCACCCATTCGCAGATCGTCTGCGCCATCTTGACCTCATAGGGATTCGGGATACCAAAGCTCACCCCCTCCTTCGCGGCCGTGTGGATCGCCTCAATCACTGGCACCGGCGCGTGGCCCAAGATGGCTGGGCCCCAGGTTCCCACAAAGTCGATCATCTCACGGCCATCCACATCCCAGATGCGGCAGCCCTTTGCCCTCTGCACAAAGAAGGGGTCTCCGCCCACATTGCGGAAGGCGCGGACAGGAGAGTTCACCCCGCCTGGGATGACTTGTTTGGCGAGGTCAAAGAGCTTTTGGGAGATGGGACCGTTGGGCATGGGGAAAGAGGAACGTCACCCTGCCCCGGCCTGGCTCTGCGGCAAGGGGTGAGTCAGCGCTTTTTGGCACCTGTGACCTGCCCTGTGGCAGGGAAAAGCAAGCCTGCCCGCCTTGACGTGTGGCAGCCTTGCCTTCATGCTGTTGAGCAAAGTCGGTGCCGTATTTTCCAGACCCTCTCCCCCATGACCGTCCTTTCCAGGCATACTTTCCCCCTCCTGCTGCTCTGTGCCTGCACGGTGCTCGCCCAAGAGGCACCTAAGGCCCAGCCGGTGATCGGTGCTAGCGCCTCAGCCGCAGAAAAGAAAAAAGACCTAGCCGCTACCCTCAGCACCCAGCGGGAGGCACGCACCATGCGCCTGAGCATACCCGCCCCGCGTGGCCTCATCGTGGATCGCCATGGTGTCGCCTTGGCACAAAACCGCGTCGTCTATTACCTGGCACTGAATTTTCCCTTCATGGAGAAGGCCACGCCGGAGATGATCTTGGGACACGCCAAATCGAAAATCTCCAAGGCCAACCAGCTACTCGGGAAAAAATGGAATCTACCGGATGAAAAGCTGATCTCCCATTACCAAAATCGCCGCTGGCTGCCGCTCGTCTTCTCCACCGAAGGGGGCATCAATGTCGAACTCACGCCCGAAGAGATGACTAAGCTCAAGCCGCTCTTTGATAAGGGCGAGCTCTTGCCGCAGCCCGCCTATGTGCGCCATTACCCAAAGGAGGACTGCGCTGCCCACATCCTCGGCTACACTGGCTGGACGCGCCGCCTGCCTGAGGGGCCGATCGTGGATGGCGATCCTCTTTTTGAAGAAATGGAAGGGCGTCAGGGGCTAGAGCTAAGTTTCGATGCCGCACTCAAAGGCACACCAGGGGAGATCAACC
Organism: Prosthecobacter sp.; assembly: GCA_020216965.1. Taxonomy (GTDB): domain Bacteria; phylum Verrucomicrobiota; class Verrucomicrobiia; order Verrucomicrobiales; family Verrucomicrobiaceae; genus Prosthecobacter. The sequence goes on along the minus strand of JAIWOJ010000037.1, from coordinate 8,119 downwards.
TACTGTTTGATGCCAATGGTGAGCTACGCTCAGAGGAGGTGCTGCGCCGCCCATCCCCAGGCCGCACCGTCGTGCTAGCACTGGATTACAGCCTCCAACGCCACGCTGAGAACGCGCTAAAACGCCATGCCCGCAACGGCGGTGCCATGGTGGTCATGGATATCCGCAATGGCGAGATCCTCGCCATGGCCTCCAACCCCAGCTTCAATCCCAATGAATTCGTCTTTGGCATCCGTGCCCAACGCTGGGATGAGCTGCTCAAAGACCCGCGCACCCCCCTCTATGGCCGCGCCTTTAGTAGTGAATACCCACCTGCCTCCACCTTCAAGATCGTCACCGCCCTAGGTGCCCTTGAGAGCGGAAAGATCACCCCCAGCACCTCCTACTACTGCGGCACCTCCCTCCTCGTGGGCGACCGCTATTTCCACAACCACAATACCAAGAGCGATGAAGGCAACATGAACGTCATCACCGCCATCAAGCGCTCCTGCAATACTTGGTTTTATCAGGCAGCCCTTGATGTCGGGGCAGACCCCGTCACCAACATGGCTCTGCGCCTCGGCTTTGCCGAACGCACCGGCATCCCCCTGAAAGGCGAAGGCCGCGGCAACCTACCCACCAACGCCGACCATAAAATCCTCGGGGGGGAACTGGCAAACATCGCCATCGGCCAGGGGGCCGTCACGGCCACCCCCTTGCAGGTCTGCCAGTGCATGGCCGCCATCGGGGATGGCATGGTGATGCGCCAGCCCTTGCTAGTGAAGCAGGTGCAAACCATCAGCGAAGTGGTCGTGGAGGCCTTTGAGCCCAAGATCAAACGTGAAGTGAACCTAAACCCCATCGCGCGAGATGCCGTCGTCAAAGGCATGGTGGCCGTCGTCTCTGGCGATGGCGGCACCGGCCGCGCCGCAGGCATCAAACAGGCGCAGATTGCCGGCAAAACAGGCACCGCCCAGTGGAAACCCGCCAAAGACCAAAACCTCGCTTGGTTCACCGGCTTCCTGCCCGCCAGCCAGCCTGTGCTGGCCTACTCAGTCGTCTATGAAGGGCGGCCAGGGGAAAGAGTCAGCGGCGGGGCCATCGCCGCCCCCATCGTCCATGATGTCTTCACCAAATACTACGAAAACGCCCCGACGGATGATCCCCTGCTCGCGGCCATGAAAGACGTGCCACAGGCGCTCGCCGTAGATGAGGGCGAGCTTGATCCCTCTGCCGTCGCCGCTGCTGCCGCCCAAGATGCCGCTGCCCGCAGAGCCCTCCCTCCCCCACCGCCACCCCCTGAGAAAAAGACCGTCGCCAGCTTCTTCCGCCGTCTTTTCCGCCGGGAATGAAGGGGTCTCCCTTCACAGCTCACCTTTACCTCGTCCCACGTGACCGTCCAGCTCGCCACCCTCTGTGATTCTGCGGCCGACTATGCCGGCAAGCTCTGCATCCTCGGTGCCTTCGATACCCTTTGCGCACGAGAGTTCCCCGTCGTGCATCCCGCTTGTGCCCTTGTCGTTCGCCTGACCTTTGAGCCTCAAGATTCAGGCAGGCACTCGTTTTTGATCCGCTGCATGGACCCTGCAGGTCAGGACACAGTGCCACCTTTTGAGCCCGTGGTGGATGTGGCCTTCCCCTCTGCCTTCGTCCCTTTTGTCACGCGCAATATCGTCATGAACCTCCAGCGGCTGCGGGTAGAAAAACCCGGCCTTTACCTCTGGTCCGTCGGCTGCGGCGGCCGCACCCTAGCCACCATACCGCTGCGCGTCACCCTCTTTGATGAATCACGCTCTGCCATCGGTCCCGCAGGATGATTTGCACAACAGGCGCGCCTGCGGCACGGTATGACCATGCCTGAGGAGACCCCCGCCCTGAAAAACGCCCCAGCCACACGCCCTGAGGGCACTGCCATTCGCCAGCTTTCCGTCTTTCTCCAAAACCGTGTCGGTGCCCTCATGGCCCTCACCAAGCTACTGCAGGATCATTCTATCGAGATCCTTGGCATCTCCATGCAGGATACCACTGAGATGACCCTCGTACGCCTCATCTTGAGTGATCCCGAGGGCGCAGGGCTGCTTTTCATCGAGCGCGGCATCCCTCATGCAGAGTGCCGCATCATCGTCGTGGAACTCAGCGAATCCCGCCATCGCCTCGCCGACTGCCTCTCCTGCCTGTTGGCTGCCGAACTCAATATCGAGTTTTGCTACGCCCTCCTCGTGCGCCCCGGCGGCTTCCCCCTGCTCGCCGTCCATTGTGACGATGTGGACATCGGCTCCGACTCACTCTCCAAAGCCGGCTTCCGCGTGCTTACCCAGGGGGACCTTTCCCGCTGAGCATTCCGATACCCTCCAAGCACTGAGTCGATGCACCCTTTGCTACTCAGATGCGCGAGCCAAAAAACTCTAGCAGCATAAGCTTCATTTCACAAAATGCGCCGAGCCGAAGTCCAATACCCGTATCCTAGCGACGGCCCTTATTCCGTTCTCAAAGAAGAGGGCATCGAGTCCGGCTTCATCGGCAGGCTCCAGGGCCTGAAATACGACTACCGCCCGGACATCACCGACCGCGCCTCACTGGAGCGGAACTTCCGCGAGAAGTTCGAGGAGTTAAACCGCGTCCGCCTCACAGACGGCGAATTCGCCCGCCTGCTGGATGAGATCGTCACCGCCGATGTCTTCGCCGCCGCGAAAACGCTCCGCAGCATCAACAGCTTCACCCGCGACGACGGCACGCCGCTGAACTACTCCCTCGTCAACCTCAAGGACTGGTGCAAGAACACCTTCGAGGTCGTCAACCAGCTCCGCATCAACACGGACTACAGCCACCACCGCTACGATGTGCTCCTGCTCATCAACGGCGTGCCTTGCGTGCAGATCGAGCTCAAAACCCTCGGCGTGAATCCCCGCCGGGCCATGGAGCAGATCGTCGAATACAAGAACGACCCTGGCAACGGCTACACCCGCACGCTGCTCTGCTTCCTCCAGCTCTTCATCGTCAGCAATCGCGACCGCACCTACTACTTCGCGAACAACAACGCCCGCCACTTCGCCTTCAATGCCGACGAGCGCTTCCTGCCGATCTATGAGTTTGCCGACGAGGACAACAAGAAGATCACCCACCTCGACGACTTCGCCGACCGCTTCCTGAAAAAGTGCGATCTCGGCCGCACCATCAGCCGCTACATGGTGCTGCTCGCCGGCGAGCAGAAGCTCATGATCATGCGGCCCTACCAGGTCTATGCCGTGCAGCACATGGTGAAGTGCATCGACGACGACAACGGCAACGGCTTCGTCTGGCACACCACCGGCAGCGGAAAGACGCTCACCTCCTTTAAGGCCTCCACCCTGCTCAAGGAAAACGACTCCATCCACAAGTGCGTCTTCGTCGTGGACCGCAAGGACCTCGACCGCCAGACGCGCGAGGAGTTCAATCGCTTTCAGGAAGGCTGCGTGGAGGAAAACACCAACACCGCCGCCCTCGTCCGCCGTCTGCTCTCCGAGGACTACGCGGATAAAGTGATCGTCACCACCATTCAGAAACTCGGCCTCGCTCTGGATGAAAACAGCAAGCGCAACAAGCAGCGCAGCAAGAACGGCCAAGCCACATACAAGGAACAGCTCGAAGCCCTGAGGGACAAACGCATCGTCTTCATCTTCGACGAATGCCACCGCTCGCAGTTCGGGGAGAATCACAAGGCGATTAAAGATTTCTTCCCCAAGGCCCAGCTCTTCGGCTTCACCGGCACGCCCATCTTTGAGGCCAACGCCACGCTCCAGAAGATCGAGGACGCCACCGCATCCATGCGCACCACTGAGGACCTCTTCCAGAAGCAGCTTCACGCCTACACCATTACCCACGCCATCGAGGACGGGAACGTGCTCCGCTTTCATGTAGACTACTTCAAGCCCAAGCAAGAAGCGGGCAAGAAAGCGCCCAAGCCCGGCGAAGGCATCGCCAAGCGCGCCGTCATTGAGGCCATTCTCTCCAAGCACGACGCCGCCACCGCCGGGCGCAAGTTTAACGCCCTCTTCGCCACCGCGTCCATCAGCGATGCCATCGAATATTTCGAGCTATTCGGCGAGATTCAAAAGGAGAAGACCGAAGCCGACCTCGAATTTCGCCCGCTGAATATTGCCTGCGTCTTCTCTCCGCCTGCGGAGGGGAACAAGGACGTGCAGCAAATCCAGGAAGACCTTCATCAGGAATCCAGCGAATACACCATCGAGCCGGGTGAGGATGCCGACAAGAAGCGGAAGGAAATTGAGCGGAAGAAAGCCGCGCTGAAAAGCATCCTCGCCGACTACAACGCCCGCTACGGCACCAACCACAAGATCGGCGAGTTCGACCTCTACTATCAGGACGTGCAGAAGCGCATAAAGGACCAGCAGTGGCCCAATGCCGACTACCCCCACGCGCAGAAGATCGACATCACCATCGTGGTGGATATGCTGCTCACTGGCTTTGATTCCAAATACCTGAACACGCTCTACGTGGACAAGAACCTGCGGCACCACGGCCTCATTCAGGCCTTCTCCCGCACCAACCGCGTGCTTAACGGCACCAAGCCCTATGGCAACATCCTCGACTTCCGCCAGCAACAGGCCGAGGTGGATGCCGCCATCGCCCTCTTCTCCGGAGAGAAGACCAGTCAGCAGGCGCGGGAAATCTGGCTCGTGGACAAGGCTCCTGTGGTGATTGAAAAACTCAGGAAGGCCAAGGCTGCAATGGACGAGTTCATCCGCTCCCAGGTAGGCACACTCGACGGCACACGCACCGACATCCGCCCCGACGACGTTGCCAACCTCAAAGGCGATGCCGCCCGCGTCGGGTTTATCGAGCGCTTCAAGGAAGTCCAGCGGCTCAAGACCCAGCTCGACCAATACACCGATCTCACTGGCGAGGACAAAGCAGTCATAGCCGCCGTGCTGCCAGAGGAGCAGCATCGCGGTTTCAAAGGCGCCTATCTGGAGACCGCCCAGCGGCTGAAAGAGCAGCAGGGCAAGGGGGGTAACGCCAAGTCCGGCAAGGAGGAGGTCGATCAGATCGATTTCGAGTTCGTACTCTTCGCCTCCGCCGTCATTGATTACGACTACATCATGGGCCTCATCGCCAAATTCTCGGAGAAAGGTCCCGGCAGGTCGAAGATGACCCGCGAGCAGCTCATCGGCCTCATTAGCTCGGATGCCAAATTCATGAACGAGCGCGAGGACATCGCTGCCTATATCGGCACGCTGAATGCGGGCGAAGGCCTCAGCGAGACCGCCATCCGCGAGGGCTACACCCGCTTCAAGACCGAGAAAAACGCCGCCGAACTCTGTGCCATCGCGCAGAGGCATGGCCTCGCCCCTGCCACTCTGCAAACCTTCGTGGACGGCATCTTCGACCGCATGATTTTCGATGCCGACCAGCTCGGCGATCTCTTCGCCCCGCTCGACCTTGGCTGGAAAGCCCGCACCCAAGCCGAACTCGCGCTTATGAATGATTTGCATCCCCTCCTTACCAAACGCGCTCAAGGCCGAGATATCTCAGGCTTGAGAGCCTACCAGCCCTAAACCGCGCATCTATATGGAGACCCAACACATTCATCAGTTAACGAATACCTTTGAAGGGCACGCCCAACAAACCGAGGGCGGCATTGAATACTGGCTTGCTCGCGACTTGCAGCACTTGCTGGGCTACGCCAAGTGGGAGAATTTTTTGCTGGTGATTGGCAAGGCTAAAACCGCTTGCGAGGTCTCAGGGCAAATCGTGGAGAACCATTTTCCTGATGTCAGGAAAATGGTCACCCTAGGCTCGGGAGCACAGCGGGAAATCGACGACATCATGCTCTCGCGCTATGCTTGCTATCTCATCGCGCAAAATGGAGACCCCCGAAAGCTCGAGATCGCCTTTGCCCAGACTTACTTTGCTATTCAGACACGCCGTGCGGAATTAATTGAGCAGCGCTTGCTTGAAGCCGAGCGGGTATCGGCCCGGAAGAAGCTAAGCGAAACCGAGAAAGAACTCTCTTGCTTGATCTATGAACAAACCGGTGGAAATCAAGATTTTGCCCTCATCCGTAGCAAAGGTGATCACGCCTTGTTCGGCAAAAGCACCCAAGCCATGAAAGCCCAATGGCGCGTGCCCGACAACCGCCCGCTGGCCGACTTTGCCCCCACCATCATTCTCAAGGCCAAAGATTTCGCCACCGAGATCACCATCCACAACGCCCGTGCTCATAACATGGGCAGTGAACCGGAAATTTCCCACGAACATGTTACCAATAACAAAGCCGTGCGCGATACTTTGCTCAACCGAGGTATCCGCCCGGAAACCCTGCCGCCTGCCGAAGATGTCAAAAAAGTCGAGCGCCGCCTTACCTCAGACGAGAAAAAAGCATTAAAAAACCCAGATACCTTGGAAGACGCATGACCTTCCGATTTTTACAAACGTGCCCAATCTCTCGACAATTTAGGAATCAGCGCGTATGACAAGTAAACCGAACACCACCCTCACGAAGGAAGAGCCCAAGCCCGCGCTCGTGCCAAAGCTCCGGTTTCTGGAGTTTCGGGGGGAGGAGGCGTGGAAGCCAGTCGCGCTTCAAGATGCCTCAACGCCCGTCACGGAGCGAGTCGGGGAAAGAAAGCTTATACCAGTCAGCATCTCCGCCGGGATTGGCTTCGTTCCGCAGGCCGAGAAATTCGGGCGGGACATCTCCGGCAATCAGTATCAGCTCTACACCTTGGTCAAGGATGGCGACTTTGTTTTCAACAAAGGCAACTCGCTCAAGTTTCCGCAGGGCTGCGTCTATCAATTGAAGGGATGGGGAGAAGTCGCGGTACCAAACGTCTTCATCTGTTTCCGACTCAAGAAAGGATACTCCGACGGATTCTTTCAGCAGTGCTTCGAGCAGAACCAGCATGGCAGGGAGCTAAAGCGCCACATCACAAGCGGTGCGAGGAGCAATGGCTTGCTGAACATCAGCAAGGAAACCTTCTTCGGTGTCGAAATCCCGACACCATCCCCCGCCGAACAACAAAAAATCGCCGAGTGCCTGAGTTCGCTGGACGAGGTGATCGCCGCCCAAGCCCGGAAACTGGACGCGCTCAAGACCCATAAAAAAGGGCTGATGCAGCAGCTTTTCCCCCGAGAAGGCGAAACCGTGCCGCGACTGCGTTTTCCGGAGTTTCAGGGGAAGGGGGTGTGGATACCTGTGCCGATGGGTGAAGTATATTCCTTCAAAGGCAACAACACACTATCACGGGATAAACTTAACTATGTAGCTGGTTCTGTGAAAAACATTCATTACGGCGACATTCATACCAAGTTCTCGACTCATTTCGATATCACGAGGGAGATGGTTCCATATATCAATGAATCCGAACTTAGCGTAGTCAGAGACGTAAACCTCTGTGCCGAGGGAGACATGATTTTTGCTGATGCATCTGAAGATTTGGAAGATATCGGAAAAAGCATTGAGATTGTGCACTTGAACCATGAGCGCATGGTTTCTGGACTGCACACAATTCTCGCACGTCCAACTGGCTCCCGCATAGCTTTGCGCTTTGGCGGTCATCTTTTCAAATCTCCATTGATTCGTACTCAGATTCAGAAGGAAGCTCAAGGCGCAAAGGTTTTGGGCATCTCCGCGTCACGTATGCAAAACATTTACTTGTCGCTCCCACACGATAAATCCGAGCAATCACGCATCGCCGACTGCCTTTCCTCCCTAGACGAGCTAATCGCCGTCCAAGCCAAAAAAGTAGACGCCCTCAAGACCCTCAAAAAAGGCCTCATGCAGCAGCTTTTCCCCACAATGGAGGATTTATCATGAACTATCCTTACCAGCTCCATCAAATCCTGGAGATAATCCAGATGGAAAAATGCCTGCCACAAGGTGAAAAACTAGAATTGAAGCGAACGAGCAGGGGAGGTATCGGGCGCGATTTTGAAACACGCCCGCAACTCGTGGACGGCCCCTTTGTAGACATGCGTTATCTGGGCAAGGCGCCCGAGGTGGACAATCCAGAAACCTACGATGCCAGCTTCCTGCTCGCCAATAGGCGGGTGCGTGGCATAGGCTATCATTCAATCGGGCGGCGAAACTTTCGCTATAAGAGGCAAATTCCCAAAGGCTGGCACCTCAATGTTTGTGATC
>JAIWOJ010000036.1 GCA_020216965.1 Prosthecobacter sp. | reverse complement strand
AAAGACGGCGTCGCCGAATTTGTCAGGCAGCTCGGGGAAAACAAAGATGTCATCAACGAAAAACCCATCGCCCTCAGCGGCAAACGTGAGTTTGAGGTGGATGAAAAGAAGAAATTCTGCCTCGTGGACTGTGTGATGCAGTGGAACGATGGCTATACCGAGCAAACCCTCTGCTTCACCAATGCCATCCCCAACCCCGATGGCGGCACCCACCTCACCGGCTTCAAAAACGCCCTCACCCGCGCGATCAATCAATACGCCAAGGCCAATAACCTCCAGAAAGAAAAGGATCCACCCATCAGCGGCGATGACTGCCGCGAGGGCCTCGTCTGCGTGCTCAGTGTAAAGCACCCCAAGCCCAGCTTCAACGCCCAGACCAAGGTCAAGCTCATGAACGTCGAGGTCGAAGGCATCGTGAACAGCCTCGTCTATGAGGCGCTCAATGCCTACTTGGACGAAAACCCAACCGTCGCGAAAAAGATCATCGATAAAATCCTCACCGCCGCCCGCGCGCGTGAGGCCGCGCGCAAAGCGCGCGAGACCGTCCGCAAGTCCGCCATGACCGGCGGCGGCCTGCCCGGCAAGCTGGCCGACTGCACCGAGCGCGACCCCGCCAAGTGCGAGCTCTACATCGTCGAGGGTGACTCCGCAGGCGGCTCCGCCAAAGTCGGCCGCGACCGCCGCACCCAGGCCATCCTGCCCCTGCGCGGAAAGCTCATCAACGTCGAAAAAGCCCGCCTGGACAAAGCCCTGCAAAACAAAGAGATCCAGGCCATGATCACCGCCATCGGCACCGGCATCGGGGATGGCTCTGATGAAGGTAGCTTCAACATCGGCAAAGCCCGCTACCACAAAGTCGTCATCATGACCGATGCCGACGTGGACGGCAGCCACATCCGCACCCTGCTGCTCACCTTCTTCTGCCGCCACATGCCAGAGCTAGTGAAGCGTGGTTACCTCTACATCGCCCAGCCACCGCTTTACAAAGTCACCCGCAAAAAACGTGAAGAATACGTCCAGGATGATGCCGCCCTCAACCGCATCCTCCTTGAGCTCGGCGCAGATGAGGTCACCCTCAAAAACACCGCCGACGGCACCTTGATTGACCCCGGCAAGCTCAAGCAGATTTTGGAGCTGCTCACCCCACTCTCCCGTTTCGCCGACCACATTCGCCGTCAGGGCGGCGACTTTGAAGCTTACCTTCAGGCCCGCGACACAGCCACGGGCAACCTGCCCAAATACCTCCTGCGCGTGCGTGCCGGCAATGAGGAGCACCTGCATTATTTCATCAACGATGAAAAGCTCGCCGAATTTGCCCGCGAACATGCCGACCTCGGCATCTTCGGCCGCAGCATGGACGAAAATGGCAGCGCCAAAGTCACCACCCGCAGCAAGCTGGTAGAAATCCACGAAGCCGGGCCCATGAAAAAGCTCTTTGCGCAACTGGATGAGCTCGGGCTGCATATCGATCACTTCAGCAGCCAAGACAAACCGCTGTTTGAAATCATCGAGGGAGAAGGGGCCAAAGCCGTCACCCATCCCGTCTTCAACGTGCCCGCCATCCTCGATACCGTCCTCAGCATCGGCAAGCGCGGCATCGAGATCCAACGCTTCAAAGGCTTGGGTGAAATGAATGCCAAACAGCTTTTTGAGACGACGATGGACCCCGCCAGACGCCGGATGCTGCGCGTCAACCTCGGCGAAGAAAACCTCCTAGAGGCCGACCGCATGTTCACCATCCTCATGGGCGACGTCGTCGAGCCCCGCCGCCAGTTCATCGAAGAAAACGCCCTCAACGTCCGCAACCTCGACATCTGAGGCTACTCTTCAGCCATAGAATCCCTGGATGCCCTTCCTCGGCGGCTAGCAGCGTGCTTCTAAGCATCGAAGATGCGCTCCTCGACGCTTCGGTCCCGGATGCCAAAGAAGGCAACGAGGCGTCGAGGATCGCCCCTTCAGGGCTCGGGGCTGTTCCGTCGATTCCATCCCTGCCTGCCCCAGGGTTTCACCCTGGGCTCAGGAGGCGCGTGCCGTTGGCACTTGGAATTGAGGTCAAACCGCTCATCGGACGCTGATTCGACGCTGATCCATCCATGCTGAATGAGCGTGCTATCCGTGGTCAAAAAGTCCCGCAGCCTGGTGGTGCAGGGTCGAGAGGGCTGGCTGTTGCGGCTGGGGATGCTGGCGATTCGGCTCATGGCCTAACTGCCGTCACCAAACGCGCTGCGGAAGCGGCTGATTTTGTGCATCCCACGGCTATTTGAAAGCGCGAGATGGCTTTCTTAGGATCAACTGTCGCTTCCTTAAATTCTGAAGGAGCTTTTTGCCAGGGTGCTATTGCTTTTTTGCCCGCTGTCATGATGTCAGGGGCGGATCAAGCGGCTGCACGGGTTCAAAAAGCCGCTGCAGCATGAGATGTAGCCATGACAGCACCCCAAAAAGCGGCAGCAGCATCTTATGAAGCGATCACAGCCCCCCAAAAAGCGGCGGCAGACTTATCAAAAGCTGGATACTTTTTGGAAAAAGGGAAATCGTCTTAAGAAATAGCTAAAAACAAAAGGCGCATTGCGGCTTACCCAATCCAATCGGGTCATGCAGCCACCGAATCAGGCACTGCCAAGCCTTCGTTAGGTCTGCCGGGCCAAGGCGCCGCAGATCATGCACGGCCTGAAATCTTGCACCTGGCCAACGCCGCCCCCGGCCAGCGGGACATTGCTGAGTGAGTTGCTAAGCCGCTGACTTTCGTCCTGGCAGAGGGGCTGACAGTGATGGTGCGTGAGCTTTCCTGCAAGTGGGCGGGCTGGGCAGCACGGGAAGGCTGAAAAGCTGAAAGGCTGAAAGGCTGAAGCTCAACGTGCTGCGTTGCTACGCCGAATACACTCTTCCCTCCGCACGCGGTGGGCTGGGGGCAGCCTGCTCTACCTATCTGCTGGCGCGCGGTTCCTGGATTTCGCCTCTGGACATTGCGGGGGGCTTGTGAAAGCATCGTGTGATTTCGGACGGTTTTGGTCCTGTACCTTCTGCCACCCGCCTTCGTTCCCGATGACATTATCTGACAAAATCGTTACTTCTATGCCTTCCCAAGGCTTTGAGGATTTGCGTCACGATTTTCTCAAGGCACTGCGCTGCATGATCCTCTCCCGCACCCTGGAGGATAAATTGGGGAGCCTTTACCGCGCCGGTGGGCGCATCGTGGGCGGGGTGTATCTGGGCCGTGGGCAAGAGGCCTTTAGCGCGGCGGCAGGCATTCATCTGCGCTGGGGGCGTGATATTTATGGCCCGTTGATCCGGGATCAGGCGGGCCGCATCGCTTTTGGGGAGCCGGTGCTGGATGCGATGCGCACCTACCTGGGGGTGAGCACGGGCCCGATGCGCGGGCGGGATGGCAATATCCACCGGGGCCGCCCGCAGGTGGGTTATATGGCGATGATCTCCCACCTGGGCAGCCTGCTTGCGGTCGTGGGCGGGGCGCTTTTTGCACGCAGACTGCGCGGCACCCTGGGGGACAGTGTCGGGGCGACGAGCATCGGGGATGGTGGTACCTCTACGGGTGCGTTTCACGAGGGGCTAAACTTTGCCGCGGTGGAAAAGCTGCCGCTGGTGGTCAGTGTGGCGAATAACCAGTTCGCCTACTCCACGCCGACTCACCGCCAGTATGCCTGCGAGGATCTGGTGGACCGCGCGCGCGGCTACGGGGTGGGCGGGCATCAGGTGGACGGCACGGATCTGCTGGCCTGTGTGCAGGTGTTCCGCACGGCTTTCCAGAGGGCGCGCGCGGGGGAGGGGCCGCAGATGGTGGTGGGCCGCCTGCTCCGTCTGGGGGGGCATGGGGAGCATGATGATGCCTCTTATGTGCCTGATCTGCAAAAGCACTCCCACGAAGGGCGTGATTGCCTGGTGGTGGCCCAAGGTCAGGCTGTAGATCTCGGCTGGGCGACGCCGCAGGAACTTCGCCAGTGGGAGAAGGAAGCGCGCAAGGAGGTGGATCAAGCTCTGGCCCAAGTCAGCAAAGAACCGGTGCCAGACCCCTACCGTGAAAGCTGGCAGGCGCTGTCCACAACCGCCTTGATGGAGGGCCAGGAACGATGAGCAGCATTACCTATCTGGAGGCGATCCGTGAGGCCCAGTATGAGGCGCTGCGGGATAACCCGGAAGTCTTCCTCTACGGGCAGGACATCGGCACTTTTGGCGGTGCGTTTAAGGCCACCAAAAACCTCGGGCGGGAGTTCCCAGGCCGTGTTTTTGACGCGCCGATCAGTGAGGATGCCATGATCGGGATGGCAGTCGGGGCAGCGGTGGAGGGGGCACGCCCGATCGTGGAGATGCAGTTTGCTGACTTTTCCTCCGTGGGTTTCAATCAGATCGTCAACCAGGCAGCCACCCTTTATTGGCGGACGAATACCCCCTGCCCTGTGACGATCCGCCTGCCTTCTGGCGGCACGGCAGGCAGTGGCCCCTTTCACAGCCAGAGCATGGAGAGCATCTATGCCCACTATCCCGGCCTGGTGATCCTGACCCCTGCCACTGTGGAGGATGCTTACTGGATGCTGCTGGATAGCGTGAAGCTGGATGACCCCGTCATCTACTGTGAGCACAAGTTCCTCTATTATCACCTGAAGGCGGATGGCTTTGGCCAGCGCATGCCCATCGGCAAGGCACGCATCGCCCGCCCTGGGCGGGATGCCACCATCGTCACCTACAGCGCGATGCTGCATGAATCTCTGCGCGCGGCGGAGGAGCTGCGCCTAGATGGCTATGAAGTCGAAGTCGTGGATCTACGCTCCGTCAAGCCGATGGACACGGATACCATCCTGGCCTCCGTGGCGCGCACGGGCAGGCTGCTGGTGGTCGGTGAGTCCTTCCCCTGGGGGGGAGCGACGGCGGAGGTCATCGCCCGTGTGTCGAGCGAGGCCTTTCACCTGCTAGACGCGCCACCCCTGCGGCTGAACTCCAAAGACACGCCCATCCCCTACCACCCCAATCTCTGGAAGGCCCACCGCCCGACCACGGCCAGCATCAGCGCGGAGCTGCGCAAGCTGCTGAGGTATTGATCCCGCCCGCATGATGCCTAGCTCCAGCGCGCCGTTTTTCCTGGCCCTCCGTTATCTGCGCCCCAGGCGCTCTTTTGTCTCCGTCATCACCCTCATTTCCATCCTAGGCGTCATGCTGGGCGTGGGTGTTTTGGTGGTCGTCATGTCTGTCTTCAAAGGCTGGCAGATTGAGTTCAAAAAACTGCTCCTTGGCTTTGAGCCGCACATCGTGCTCATGCAGCAGAGGCAGGAGGAACCCTCCGAAGGCGGGGACAAGCCCGCACGCACGGACTGGCGGCAGATGCAGCAGCGCCTCCAATCGGCCCCAGGCGTGCTTTCCGCGACGCCCATCGCGGAAGGTTACGGGGCCATCCGAACCGGAAAAAAAGACCCGGAAGGCGTGGAGCTACTGGGCCTGCGGGACGGTGCGGAGAATGCCTTGCTCGCCAAACTGGAGCGGCATCGGCTGGAGGGCACCTTTGACCTCAATGGAGACCATATCATCCTCACCGACCGGTTGGCGAAAAAGCTAGATGTGAAGCTGGGAGACACCGTCTCCGTGCTGGCTGGCGATACCATCCGCCAGATGATCCGTGACCTGCGCGCCGCCGATGAGCAGGCAGACCCAGAAAAGGCCCAGGCCGTGCGGGAGGAAATCGTCATCATCCCCAAAGATCTCACGGTGACCGCCATCCTCCGCGCCGATACGGCGGGAGAGCGCTGCTACACGCCTCTTTTCATCGCGCAGGAGCTTTTTAACCTGGAAGGAGATGTCAGCGGCATCGAGGTAGAGCTGGCGGACCCCGACCTCGCCGACCGCACCGCCATCGCCTGGCTAGATGCGCCGGACTGGCCAGCGGAATGGAGCCCGCGCACCTGGACGGACATTCATGGCTACACCCTGCAGATGGTAGAAAATCAAAAATCCCTGCTTTGGTTCCTGCTGCTCTTCATCATCCTCGTGGCTGCCTTTTGCGTGATGAATACCACGATCACCGTCACCATGCAAAAACGGCGGGAGATCGGCATCCTCACCGCCCTGGGCACGCGCGTAGGGCAGGTCATCGCCATTTTTCTGAACCAGGCTGGGATCATCGCCCTGCTGGGGCTGGTAGGCGGGCTGGCGGGCGGCTTTACGGTGCTGCATTTCCGCAATGACCTGCGTCAATGGATCGCTGAGGCCACCGGGCGCGACTTTTTTCCGCAGGACATTTACTTCCTCAGCGCCATCCCCGCCCAGGTGGATGCCTTGGACCTGGCTGCCATCAGTGGGCTTGCCATCGTGCTTTGTGTGCTGGCAGCTTGGATCCCCGCCTGGGTGGCTGCGCGGGTGGACCCAGCCGTGGCGCTGCGGGAATGATCGCGCAGCCTCCGCGCCGCAGAGCCCGTCCGATCCGCCTGGATTCCGCAGTTCTGAGTGAGCCTGACACTCTCGTCTGCCCCTAGAAAGGTAGGGCGGGCTGCCCCCAGCCCGCCGCGCCTGGCCTGGGAGCCCTCGCGCCTCAGGAAACGCGGCGGATGAGGGTGCGAAGCACGCCCTGGATCACAAGCTCCTGCGCTGGGATGAGGTCTGGAAAGGCGGGATTTTCCGCGCGCAGATAAGGCCGCCCTCCATCCACGAGGTAACGCTTCAGGGTGGTCTCCCCATCAATTAGGGCAGCGACGATGTCTCGCGGGCGCGGCTCGCGCGCCTCTAGGATGACGATGTCCCCATCGCAGATGCTAGCATCGATCATGGATTCACCACGCACGCGGAGGGCAAAGACCTTGCCGTTGCGGCCTAGGCCGAGAGTGGAAGCATCGACGGAAATGGAGCCATCCGGCTCTTGCTGCTGCATTTCGGCATAACCCGCGGCGATGCTGCCATAGAGCGGGATGTCCACGATCTCTTCCCGCTTTAGATCCTCTGGGAAGACGACCGCGCGTGCCTTGTGGGGGTGCCGCTGGATGACTCCCTTTTTCTCCAGCGCACGCAGGTGGCTCATGGCCGCCGTTTGGCTGGAAAACTGGAAATGGCGTTGGATGTCCCGTGTGCTGGGCATCACGCCCAGTTCACGCTGCTGCTGCCGCAGGTAGTTCAGGAGTTCCTGCTGACGTTCCGTGAGTTTGATCGGAGTAGGCATGTGAACTCTGTTCGCGCGAACAAAGTTCTTTTGCAAACCTTTTTTTACCGGAGGTCGCCTCCCGTATTTTGGTGAGAATCAGCAGCTATCATGTGCCCGATCTGCGGCGTTGATGCAGGGCTATGATACTCCCCCCTCGTGCCCTTCTCCTCTTCGTCATCATCGGTGCTGCCTTTGCTGCCGCTGCCGAGACGCCCGTCAGCAGCCAAGCCAAGGCACCCAGCCCAGCTAGCCCAAGCGCGGAGGCAAAGCCTACCACCACGAGCAGCAGCAGCAGCAGCTCCACCATCCCGCCTGACATCAATGGCTACAAAACCATCATCTCCCCGCCATCGAATCCCGCGCATCTGAAAATCGCCATCTTTGACGGCAATGGGGCACCGCGGGGCGGTATCGACAATGTCTGTGACCGGGTGAAATCCATGCCAGGCTCCACCATCACCCTGGTGAAGCCGGAGGAGATCGCCAAAGGCGGCCTGGCAGGCTATGACGTGGTCGTCTTCTCCGGCGGCAGTGGTGGCACGCAGGCAAAGAGCCTGGGAGAGGAGGGCCGTGAGGAGGTGCGGAAGTTTGTGAAAAACGGGGGCGGCTATGTGGGCATCTGTGCGGGTGCCTACCTGGCATGCTCTAATTTTTCCTGGGGCTTGGGCATCCTGAATGCCTCCACCGTCTCCAGCAAATGGATGCGTGGCAGCGGTTTTGTGGAAGAGGAGGCCACGGTGGATGGCGCGCCCATCCTTGGGCCTGTCGAGGGCAAGTTCCTCGTGCGCTACAACAACGGCCCCATCATCAAGCCTGGCAACCGCGCCGACCTGCCTGCCTACCGCCCCGTGGCGCTGTTCCGCACGGAGGTAGCGAAAAACGGCACCCCCGTGGGCATCATGGTGGACTCCCCCGCCCAAGCGGTGGCGAACTATGGCAAAGGCCGCGTCTTCATCTCCAGCCCGCATCCTGAAAATACCCCTGGCCTGGAGCACCTGATCCCGCGCGGCATCCTCTGGGCCGCCGGAAAGCTGGAGGAACAGCCTGCGCCCACCCCTGTGCCATGAGCACCGCCTTTCACCGCCTCCTGCTGCTGCCCTTGATCCTCCTCACGGCTTCTGCCGGAGCGCAGGATCGAGACAAATACAAGTCCCCTTACTCCGTGAAGTTCAGCTTCAAGGAGGAAGAGCTCATCGGCGACCTACTCAAAGGACCGCGCGCCCATTGGAAGGACTATGCCACCGTGCCCTACAGTGAGTGGGATAACCCCGCCAACCAAAGCCGCTGGGGCTACTGGGGACCGTCGATCCGTCAGATGGACCCGCCCGCCGGGCTTGCCAAAAAGAGCCCGCAGTGGTCGCGCGAGCGTGTCATCGCCACCGCCATGCGCTACATCGGCTACAGTTACCAGCATCATCACCTGCCCCACTGGGAGCCACCCGCCGACTGGCCGCGTGATCCAGATCAAAAAACGCCCGTCCAAAAAGGCGTGGATTGCAGCAACTTCACTGGCTTTGTCTATAACCTCGCGCTCGGCATCCTGCCCAGCACGGGCATCCGCCAGCAGTCTGAAATGACGGAGGCTGCTGGGCCCGGCCAAGGACGCCGCGTGCCCGTGCGGCGCATTGAGCTGCCGAAAAGCTACGAAGACTACCCCCGCCAATTGCTCACTGGCGACCTCCTCTTTGTGAAAAGCAACCGCGGCAACGTCTCCCACGTCGTGCTCTGGGTGGGTAAGATCGGCGACGCCCCAGACGGCCTGCCCCTCATCCTCGACAGCACCGGCACCGGGGCCACGGACGCCAAAGGCCAGACCATCCCGGACGGCGTCTATCTCCGCCCCTTCAAAAGAAATGTCTGGTACTTCACCCAGGCCAGCCACGTCCTGCGCATCATCCCTGAGGACACCTGACCCGATATGAAAAACACCTGCATCCTCCTCCTGCTGCTCGCCATTGCCCCGGCCTCCGCTCGTGATGCGGAAACCGCTGCCGAGGGGGACCGGCAGCGCTTTCTGACCGTGCTGGAAAAAAACTTCCCCGCCTGGGATGCAGACCACGACGGCACCCTCAGCGCCAGCGAGATCAACATCCGCGTGGCTGACCCGCAGGTGCGCGGGCAAGACGCGGCGGCCATCGCCGCCCTCAAGCGCGCCTCTCGCCTGAAAAAAGCCCCCCTGCCTCGCTTCACCCTGCCTCATCTGCGCGCCCTAGCCCTGGCAGACCCGCCCGCCAAGGATATGCCAGACCTGCCGGCCATGTTTGGCGGCAGCCTGCGGCGCATCCAGGCCGCGCCGCGCCAACTTTTCAGCCCAGAGGGGCCGCGCATCCAGACCATCCGCCAGGGGCGCATGGGGAACTGCTTTTCCCTCGCACCACTGGCCGCTCTGGCCCACCTGCGGCCCAGCTACATCCGTGAAAAAATGATCCTCCCTCAGCAGGATGGCACCTACTTGGTGAACCTCGGAAAGGAAGCCTGGCGCGTCACCGCCCCTACGGATGCGGAGATCGCCCTTTGCTCCAGCAATCAAGGCGGCGGCCTGTGGGTGAACGTCTATGAAAAAGCCGCCGGTGAGGCACGCAATGCCCAAAAACCCGCTGACCAACGGGAGGCCACCGGCCT
>JAIWOJ010000035.1 GCA_020216965.1 Prosthecobacter sp. | reverse complement strand
GCACCGGATGGCTGTGCGCAGCAGATGGCGCAGATGCGCCTCATCCTGAATGCTGCGCACCGCTTCCACCAAGCCCTCGGGCACCTGCTCAAAGCGGGTCTCAAGCGCCTCTAGCACGTCTTCCTGCCTGCCTTCCTGTCGGCCTTGGTGGTGATACTGTTGGGCGAGGGTCATGGCTTCAGCGCGGGTCTGGGGTTCTGCGATTTGTTGGAGCTTATGTTCAAAGGCTTCTCTGTCAATGTCCGCAGCTCCCAGGATGTAGCGCAGCACTTGCTGGAAGACCACTCTCGGCACCTGCACCAGCAGGGCCTCATCCCACACGCGGTCATCCAGCAGCCGTTGTAGCCGCTCCGCCTTCATGGTGCGCAGCACGAGGATGCCCGCTGGCGTGCCCCGGATGGCCTCAAAGGGCATCTCCGCGAGCTGCACCAGCCGGAAGCAAAACTGCGGCAGGTAGGCCGCGAGGTCATCCCGGTGTTCTGGCGGCACCTGCAGCAGCTCGGCAAATTGGGTGCGTAGTTGCCAGGTGCTTTCGTTTTGGGCAAGCACGATGGGTAAGATGACGGGCAGGGCGGTGGCTTCGGGGCTGTTTTTCAAAAAGCCCTGCCAGATGAGCGTCATGTATTCTAGCAAGCGCAGGGCGATCCAGCGGTCCGGCGTGGTGAGATGCTCAAAGAGGATGTAAAAGTAGGCGAGGGGTGGCTGGCCGCTTGGTGCAGCAGGGGTGCGGCAGAGAGGGGCGCTAAAGAGCAGGTCGCTATGGCGCTCGCGCATCTGGGGGCTGATGAAAGAGCCGGGCTGGAGGCTGAGGCGTGGCCAATCGATGAGCCCCACGATGGGAGGGGGCAGGTGCTCCTGAAGGAAGGCCGCAGCGGTATCGGGGTCAGAAAAGCCAGCTTTGAAGAGCTTGTCATGCGGGTTGTGGAGCGGGTCCATGGGCACGCTGGGGTGGATGTCACATGGGGGAGGTGCTTCCGCCAATTTCGGATTGGCTAGCCAACCATCCAGCCCTGATCCGGGCGGGCAGGGATGCCACCACGAGATCGTAGGAGTGCCGGATGAGTTCCGCCACGAGGCGGGGTGGTAGCGAGCCATCTAGGACCACCGTGTTCCAGTGCTTTTTATTCATGTGCCAGCCGGGGAGGATGGCGGGATGCTGGTCACGCAGCTCAAGGGCGCGGTTGGGATCACACTTCAGATTGATGCGCGCGGGGAAATCCTCTGGGACGGTGATGGCAAAGACCTTGCCAGCGACTTTATAAACCAATGCCTCAGGGCCGAAGGGCTGCGTTTCCTCAGCACCTGGCAGGCTGAGACAGTGGGCAATGGCATCGGCCAGGTCCATGGTGCCAAATCACTTCATCGCTGCATAGACGCGGTGGACGTCCGCATGGCCATCCAAGCTCTGGAGAAATTGGGTGACCTCCTCCCGCTGGGCATCGGTGAGTTCTGGGTAATCCTTGGGCTGGTGGGAGAGTTCAGAGGTGGTGACATTCCAGCCAGCGGCCTTCAGTGCCTTGGTCACGGCGTCCAGACTGGTCGTCTGGCAAAAAAAGCGCGCGCCGATGTGCCCAGCGGCGTCTTCTTCATCCAGCTCGAGCGGCTCGACATTGTCTGCCTCTGCCTCCAGGGCAGCCACTTCGATGTCCAGGCTTTTGTCGGTGTGCTGGGCCTCGATCAGGCCGCAGTGCTGAAACATCCAGGCCACAGAGCCTGGCGTGCCCATGCTGCCTGCTTTGAAGAGAACCTTGATCTCGGAAGAGGTGCGGTTGTTGTTGTCCGTCAGGCACTCTACCATCACGGGCACACGGTGCGGGGCAAAGCCCTCAAACACCACGGTCTGGTAGGTCACGGGCTCAGCGCCGATGCCGCTGCCCTTGGCGATGGCACGCTCGATGGCATCGCGGGTGACGCTTTGCTTTCGCGCGGCGGCGATGGCAGCATAGAGGCGCGCATTCAGGTCAGGATCTGGGCCGCCGAGTTTGGCAGCTACCTGGATTTCACGTGTCAGCTTCCCGACGAGCTTGCCCTTTTGGTCAGCGGCTAGCTCACGCCATTTTTGTTTCCATTGCGCGCCCATGTGTGTGTAGAAAAACGAGCCATCATCAGAGGGCGGCGCGGCTTGGAATGCAAGAAGGAGATGCGTTGCGCCAGCATTACAGGCTCACCACCGTGACCTCCCGCCGGTTGGCATGGAGCTGGCGGGCAAAAACCTCGCCGGGGGCAAAGCGGCGCAGTTGCTGGAGGAAGGTGGGCAGATATGCCTCCACGTCAGCATCATTGATCTTGAGGGTGAGGATGAGCCAGCGGGGCTGGATGAATGCGGCAAGGCGCTCGACATAGCGCAGGACAAGGCCAGGGCGCAGGTTCATGTCAGAGATCAGTAGGTCGATCTGCGCAGGCAGGGCAGCGCGGGGGAGATCCCCGGCGGTGGTGCGTAGGTGTTTGAAATTTGGGTGGGCTAGCACACGCGGGTCCATGGCCCCTGTGTCCACACCGATCACTTTCATGCCACGCTGTAGCAGAGCCCAGGAGGCCCCGCCAGGGGCGCTGCCTAGCTCCAGCGCGTTGCAGCCCGCCAGCCTGCCTGGGGCGTCCAGGCCCAGCCAAGCCAGAGCCTGCTCCATTTTTAACCATGCGCGGGAGGGGGCCTCCGCTGGAAGCGTGATGCGGGGCAGCGCCCCTGGATGGGGATGGCTGCCCGGCCCACGGCGATGCAGGCCGAGGAACCAGGGCTCTGCCTCAGTGCCGAGGATGACATCCAGCACCCATGGGCTGGTGGGTTCTCTAGGCAATGCAGCGCTGATCTGGGCGTGCACCTCATCCATGCGTGCCCATTCCTCCGGCGGCACACCGTCCTCCTCCACCACGCGGGGGAAAACATGCACCGCAGACACCTGGGCGGGCATCTTTTCCACCACCTCCTGCGCACTGCGCGCCATGCCGATGGAGAAACCAGTGACAGCGGCAAAGGCGGCATCCAGCACAAAGTCCTCACGCAAAGGGCTGCGCGCCTTCCAGGTCATGAGCTGCGGGCGCATGAAGGCTGGGGTGAGCCAGCCGCCATGGCGCGCGGCTACCTCGCGCTTCAGGGCGGCCTCAGAGCCCGCACGGCAGGTGGCAAAGACAAACTCAGGCATTTTTTGCATCTGGCCTGATGCCATGCTTTCCGGCGCGCTCAAAGGGCAACTTCAATGCTGGACATGCCGCCCGGCGTCGTTTCCTATGCGCGCGCCTTCCCCCTGGGGAGGTGTTTTTCCAATCCATCAAACCACCACCAACAACAAAGACGACCATGGGCAAAATCCAATTCGGTTCCGAGGTGTACACCTGGTTCATGCAGGGTACGGGCAAGGGCTATGATAACAAACTGGACCACATGATCCGCGTGGCTGCAGAGGCAGGCTTTACCGGCATCGAGCCGATGGTGCTCGAGATCTCCGAGAGCGCGCTGGGCTGCTGCAAATACTGGCTGGGTGATTTTTGTGACCCCATCAAGCTGAAGGACACCCTCCAGCAGCACAACATGCAGCTCGCCGGCCTTGCCCTGGTGTGCGCCTGGGATGGCGAGACGGAGGCACCCAATGAGCGCGAGGCAGCCGATTTCACCATCAACCTGCTGAAGCACTTCCCCGGTGCCATGCTCGGCACCGTGACGCTGCCCTCTGGGCGTAACAAAGACCTGCAAAAGCGCCGCCTCAATGTGGCAAAAAATGTCAACGCCGTCTCCCAGCGCGCAGCGGATGTGGGCATCAAGTGCTCCTATCACCCGAACAGCCCGCCCGCCTCCCTGGTACGCACCCAGGAGGACTATGACGTGGTGCTCAGCAGCCTAGACCCCAAGGTCACCGGCTGGACCCCTGACGTAGGCCACATCATCCGTGGCGGCATGGACGTCATCGCCACCCTCAGCAAGTGGCAGCACCTCATCAACCACATCCATTACAAAGACTTCTCTGGCAATGGCGCGGAGCCCTGGGCGCAGATGGGCACCGGCAAGCTGGACTTCCACAAGATCACCGAGTTCCTCGTGCAGCGGAACTACGAGGGCTGGATCATCTGCGAGGATGAGGCCCACATCGCCGTGGAAGATCCCGATGGTGTCACCAAGCAGAACGGCCAGTGGTGCAAGGACAACCTGCACCCCATCGTCGGCTTGGCCTGATTGACAACCCGCGTCGGCAGGATCTCAAAAGCCCCGCAGTCACCCTGCGGGGCTTTTTTTCCCGAGCAGCCGGGGCATTCTCGCCGCGCCAAAAGATGCAGGTCTTACGCCTCAAAATGGCAGGGGCCTTTTTGTGACAGGATTCACAGGATGGGCAGGATTGACAGGTCTGAAAAAATCCTGTGCATCCTGTGAATCATGGAAATCCTGTCACCCTGGCCATGATTGACCATCGGTAGCCGGTTTGCTGCGTGAACCCCGCCAAAAGATGGAATCCAGCATCCTGCCGCACGCCGCCTTGACCATCCGCCGCGTCTCTCGACTATCCGCCCATGCGCGCCCGCATCATCAAGGACTTCCGTTTTGAAGCCGCCCAGACCCTACCCACCCTGCCCTGCGACCACAAGTGCACGAAAATGCACGGTCACAGCTTCAAGGTAGAGATCGCCATCGAAGGCGAGGTGAACCCCGCCATCGGCTGGGTGTATGACCACGCCGAGATCAGCCGCGCCATGAAGCCCCTGCTTGAACTGCTGGACCACAGCTACCTGAACGAGATCGAGGGGCTGGAAAATCCGACCATCGAGTACATGGCTGCCTGGCTATGGAAAAAGCTAGCCCCTCAACTGCCAGGGCTGGCGGAGATCACCATCCACGAGACGCCAAACGCCCGCTGCGTCTTCCGCGGCGAGTTCTGAGGCACCTGCTTTCCTGCCGTGAACCCCGCCCTCAACGAAGCCGACGCCCCCTTCGACCTGGCCCTGCGCCCAGGGAATTTTGACGACTTCCACGGCCAAACCAAGGTCAAGGAACAACTGCTCGTCATGGTGGAGGCAGCCAAAATGCGTGGCGAGCCGCTGGACCACGCCCTGCTCTGCGGCCCGCCCGGCCTGGGCAAAACCACGCTGGCAAACCTGATCGCCACCTCCATCGGCTCACGCCTGCACACCACCAGCGGCCCGCAAATCGAGCGTGCGGGAGACCTGGCCGGCATCCTCACCAACCTCCAGGAGCGCGACATCCTTTTCATCGACGAGATCCACCGCCTGCACCCCAGCATTGAGGAATACCTTTACCCTGCCATTGAGGACTTCCGGCTAGACATCATCATCGACCAAGGCCCCAAGGCGCGCACCATCCGCATCGACCTACCGCCCTTCACGCTCGTGGGGGCCACCACGCGCGCCGGGATGCTCACCGCGCCCATGCGCAGTCGATTTGGCATCCCGAACCGGCTGGACTACTATACCGTGGATGAGCTCCAGCACATCGTCATGCGTTCCGGTCGGCTGCTGGCCGTGCCTATTGAGGAAGGCGGCGCGCGGGAGATCGCCCAGCGCTCGCGCGGCACCCCGCGCATCGCCAACCACCTGCTGCGCTGGGTGCGCGACTACGCCCAGGTGAAGGCGCAGAGCGTCATCACGCAAGAAGTGGCCAGCCGCGCGCTGACCATGCGTGACATTGATGAAACCGGCCTGGATGAAATGGACAAGCGCTTCCTGGAGGCGCTGATCCATAAGTTTGACGGCGGCCCAGTCGGCCTCAGCAGCATGGCCGTGGCGATCGGTGAAGATGCCTCCACGCTGGAGGACGTACATGAGCCCTACCTGGTGATGCAGGGCTTCGTCAAACGCACCCCACGTGGCCGCGTCGCCATGCCCGCCGCCTACCGCAAGCTCGGCCTCGTGCCGCCGCTGAGCGGCCAGGGAGAGCTGTTTTAGCTCGCCCGCCCAAGGGAGCGCCGGCATCCTGTCGGCATCTCCCCCGGCAGCAGGGCTGCCACACCCGAAAGCGGCGGCGGCTGCCGCGCGCACTCCAAGACGCTCCCGCGCAGCTCGTAGCGGCTCTTTCAGTCAGGCTGCCGATGTTCCTGTGATGCTGACACTGAGGGCCTCAAGGCTGGGGGAGCAGACGCACGGCACCGCTCAGGATGGGGGCGGTCGCCGCGGGCTGGCCGGGGAGGGTAAAGTATCCCCTGCCCAGGCTGCGCCCAGGGTTTTCAGGGTCTGGCAAAATCAACCCGCTAAAGGAAGCCATGCGAAAAGCAGCCCCATCAGGCAGCCGGAAACTGCCCGTGAACTCGCCGGTGCGGTGGTTCACCATCAGCGTCAGCGGCACGGCCCCTGCCCCTGGGGTGAGGGTCACACGTCCGTTCTCATTCAGGCGCAGATCCTGATCCATGCTGCCCGGTGCCAGGCCGCCGTGCGTGAAGGTGAGGCGCGTATTTCCTACCGCATCGGCGATGCCTAGGCGGTTCATCCCCGCCATGGGTGGCACATCGAGATAGGCGATGCTCTCGAGATCCATGGCAAAACCCCCAGGAACGTAAGAGCGATCCATGCTATTTGCTGGGCCCGTTTTGATCCAGCTCAACTGCCCCGCGACGGGGCTACCCGCACTGAGCAAAACGGCGTGGATGGGCGCACTGGAGAGCATCCCCACGGCACAGCCCTTGCCCGCATAGAGAGACACCCAGGAAGTCAAATGCGGGTCGAGCGCGCTCAGCCCCAAGGTCACGCTGGTGCCATCTGCCAACCTACCTACCGCGGCGAGCGTCAGGTTTTTGCCACCGAGAAGGCGCAGGATGCCAACCCCTTGGGGCAAGAGCAGGTTTCCCTGGCTGGATGTGCCTGGGACCAGGTGCGCATGAATGGCACGCGCGGGCAGGGCATCTTTCTGAGCCTGGGTGACACTGCTCGTGTCATGGAAAAGGTGCCCAGAGAGGGGCAAGGAGGCCGCACCCTCCGTCAGGCTGCCCGTGAAACGACGGCCCGGCGCATCCACGCGCAGCGACAAGGTGAGCGTGCTGGCCCCCCGGCGCGGGATGGGCGCGAGGAGGGTCATTTCCCCCTCTGAGGAGACGGCCAACTGCCCCCGCAAACCCCAGGCGGTAGGCCCGAGGGCCAGCGTGCCGCTGACCGCACCCGTGCCTGTGAAGGTAAGCAGCAGCCTGCCGCCCATGGAGCTATTGAAAGCAGCAGACTTTTCCAGCAAAGCAGCACCGAGAGCCCCCGCACTGCCTAGGGGCAGCGGGCGCAGGGTAAAGGTAAAGGCACGCGCCTCACCCACCCCTGCCACCGTGGACGGGGTGATGGTGACGGTGAATGGGCCTGGCATCAGCGTGCTGCCGACGATGGCCCGCCGCACAGGATCATACACCAGCCCCCTGGGCAGCCCCTGCACGGTGAAACGCGCCGTGGGCTCATCCGCTGAGAGCTGCCAGAAAAATGGCGCGACGACCATGGCATCACTCGGCGGTGGGCCATTGGTGACGGTGGGTCTCTGAATGACGATGCGCAGGCGGGCCGCGCTGCTGACCAGGCTGCCATGATCATCACTCACCACGACATCGTAGCCCGCCTGGTCAGCGGGGGTGACGGAGGCCAGCACCAGCGTGGCACCTGTTTCCCCAGGGATGGGAATGCGGTCTTTCCGCCATTGGTAGCGCAGTGTGCCACTGCCTGCGGCGGCGACTTCAAAGACGGCTGGGCCCGTCTCCCGCGCATCAATATCTGTCGGTTGCTGGGTGATGGATAGGGTGCTTACGAAGCCCTGCTGCACCCACTGGCTCAGCAAGTCCAGCGCCTGAGCATCCACAAGGTTGGAGCCGAGCGGTGGCATCCTGCCAAACCCACCCGTGCCAGCCATCCGATGCAGCAGGACAGAGCGCGTCACATCCCCTGGCAGGATGAGACGATTGGCTGGATCTGTGCCCGCATCCGTGGGGATGCCATGCACTAGGCCCGTCAATTCTAGTGGCACCTGATGGCGCGCATCGAAGCTCGAGGGCAGGCTCGTGCTGCCGAGCTGGTGGCAGGGCGCGCAGTTCACACTGAGGTAAGAGCGGGCGCGGAAATCAATGCTGTGCTGCGTGTCCTCTAGGGGAGCCAGAGCGGGCAAAAGCCCAGGAGGCTCCAGCGTGCGCACACTGAGATAACCCGCCTGAGCCAGGGCGTGGAGCTGATGGCCACTGCCGCCGGGCCCAGGTCGGTTGAGCTGAGCGGTGTGAAAGCTGAGCGCGTGACCTGCCTGGTGATTGTGGCAGGAAAGGCACTCTGAGCGCGAAGGAAAGCGCCAGATCTGCGGTGGGTTTGCCCCTGGGATGGGGAAATCCAGGCCGCCCATCGGCACCAAGTCAGCATCCTGCTGATCCTCCCGCCAGCGATAGGTCAGGCCATAGACATCGGTGGCCGTTTTGACCAAAAAACGTGTCTCTAGCCTGCGTCGCGTGCTGGGCACGCCGGGGGTGGTTTCGATGTCAAAGTGTTTGATCCACACCGCCCCGGTGGGCAGCGTCCAGCGGCCTTCTTTTTGGTAGCCAAAGACGCTGGTGGCCGTGCGCAGCGCAAACCAGCGGGATTTCACCGCGCGGTCACTCCAGAAGGGCACATTCACCTCATAAGGCACGACACCAGGCGCAGGCGCGAGGGTGGAGGTGCTGGTAAAGGCACCGGTGGCTGAGAGCGTGGCTGGGGCCGTGCTGCCATCGGTTTTGTAAGCCAACCTCCTGACCAGACCACGCTGCATGTCGCAAAAAATCGGCTCTCCTGTGAGAGGATGATGCCCAAAGCCGGTGATGCCAGGATTGTGCGCCAGCACGCGCGGCGTCCACACTCCATCCTGCTCACGCAGGGCCACGATCAGGCCGCTCACATAGTCGGCAAAGAGGTAATCGCCCGCGAGTTCAGGGAAGAGCCGCCCGCGATACACCACGCCACCGGTGATGGATTTTCCCTGCACGACACCGGCGCGGCCATAGTCATAAATCGGCTCCGCTGGGAAAAAGGCACCCGCAGGCGGGGTGCGTGGCAGTGGCCCGGCGGCGAAGGGGAGGCTGCCCTCCCGCCAGCTCCACCCGCAGTCATCTCCCCGGCGGATGAGGTGCACTTCCTCACGCGCGAGCTGTCCCACATCCCCGCAGAAAAGCCGACCTGTCGGCGCATCAAAGCTGAAGCGGAAGGGATTGCGCAGGCCCGTGGCCCAGATCTCGGTGCGCACCGTGCTGGGTTGGATGGCTTCACCATGCCAAGTGGTGGCACCGATAAAGGGATTGTCCGGCGGGATGCTGTAGGTGCCTGGATGCACGGCAGGATGGGGGTTGGGCGGCAGGCTGCCGGGTCGCTGATCCACATCCACGCGCAGGATGGCGGAAAAGAAGTCCTTGTTGATGAAGCGAGCATTGTTGTAGCCATCATTGGCTCCGCCTTCGTCCCCGACCGAGATGTAAAGGTAGCCATCTGGCCCAAAGGCCAGGGTGCCGCCATTGTGGTTCGCGGCCTGGTCTGGCTGCGTGATGAGGGGCGTGAGAGAGGCCGGATCTGCCAGATTTGGCTGCCCAGGCAGCACCCGCATCCGTGCCACACGCTGGCGCAGCCCAGGCGCGGTGAAGCTGTAAAAGATGAAGAACTCCCCATTCTCCAGATGCCTGGGATGAAAGGCCAGCCCCAGCAGGCCACATTCCCCACCCGCCGTGAAGCCCGTCACACCCTGCACCGTCGCGAGGTCGAGGAAGGTGCTTTTCACCGGGGTTCCGCCCAGTTGGGTCACCACCTGCACCCTGCCCCCACGTTCGACGACGAAAAGACGGCTGCTATCCCCAGGGATGGTAG
>JAIWOJ010000034.1 GCA_020216965.1 Prosthecobacter sp. | reverse complement strand
GGCATTGTCTCCCAGTTCCTGCTCGATGCGCAGGAGCTGGTTGTATTTGGCGATGCGGTCACTGCGGGAGAGGGAGCCGGTCTTGATCTGGCCGCAGTTGGTGGCGACGGCGAGGTCGGCGATGGTGTAGTCCTCTGTCTCACCTGAGCGGTGGCTCATGACGGCGGTGTACCCACGGCGGTGGGCAAGGTCCACGGCGTCTAGGGTTTCTGTCAGGGAGCCGATCTGGTTGACTTTGACGAGGATGGAGTTGGCGGTTTTGGCGTCGATGCCCTTTTGCAGGAACTTGGTGTTGGTGACAAAGAGGTCATCCCCGACGAGCTGGGTGGTGGCACCGAGGGTGTCGGTGAGGTGCTTCCAGCCAGTCCAGTCGTTTTCGGCACAGCCGTCTTCGATGGAGATGATGGGGAATTTTTTCTTCAGTTCAGCATAGTAGGCCACGAGTTCTTCAGCGGTGCGCTCCGATTTGTCGCTCTTTTTGAAGACATATTTGTTCTTCTCTTTATCGAAGAATTCGGAGGAGGCCACATCCAGGGCGATGAAGATGTCTTCACCCATTTTGTAACCTGCTTTTTCGATGGCCTGGGCGATGACTTCGAGGGCGTGGTCGGCGCTCTTGAGGGTAGGGGCAAAACCACCCTCATCACCCACGGCGGTGTTTAGGCCCAAGTCGTGCAGGATTTTTTTCAGGGCGTGGAAGACCTCTGCCCCGTAGCGCAGTGCCTCGGAGAAGGTCGGCGCGCCTTTGGGCATGATCATAAACTCCTGGAAATCAATCGGCGCGTCACTGTGGGCACCGCCGTTGATGATGTTCATCATGGGCACGGGGAGCACCTTGGCATTCGGGCCGCCGAGGTATTTGTAAAGGGGCTGGCCGAGGGCGGTGGCAGCGGCTTTGGCTGTGGCCAGGGAGGCACCGAGGATGGCGTTGGCTCCTAGCTTGGATTTGGTGGGTGTGCCGTCGATCTCAAGCATGGCGTGGTCGATGGCGACCTGGTCGGCGGCGTTGCTGCCGATGATGCAGTCGGCGATTTCGTTGTTCACAGCTTCGACGGCCTTGAGGACGCCTTTGCCGAGGTAGCGTTTCTTGTCGCCATCGCGCAGTTCCAGTGCTTCGTGCTCGCCGGTGCTGGCCCCGCTGGGGACGGCGGCGCGTCCGAGGGCTCCGTTTTCCAGGAGCACATCCACTTCGACGGTGGGGTTGCCGCGGGAGTCGAGCACTTCGCGCCCGATGACTTGTACAATGGTGAGGTCGTCCATGAGGGTGATTTAATTCAGTATGCTTAACTATTTGGGGTTTGGCAAGCTGGCATCCTGGGCCTGTGCCCGGCGACTGGCTCGCGGGCTGGCTGATAGCCGGAAACGCGCCCGGCACAAGGAGGAAGGCACCGCAACCTGGTGCGGATTGGTGTGTTCCAGAGGAAAAGCTGTGACCGCGAGGGCAGGGGAGCATTCAGCCATTGCGGGAAGCGGCACTCTCTAGCAGAATTTAAGTGATCCATGAAAACCCGCGCCGCCCTTTTTGCCACAGCCCTGGTGCTGGGAATGCATTGCCCTGCAAGTAGCCAGCCGCCAGGGCCGCCCAAGCCACTCCCACCGGGGGAGGGGCGTGGCCAGCCGCCAGAGGGGGGGCGTCGTCACGGGGACTGGCGTGGTTTTAGCCCCCCTGGGGTGAGCCGCCCGCCCATGCGGTCTGAGGAATACGAAAAGCTGCCTGAAGAGGAGCGGAAACTCATCCGGGAGGCTCTGGATCGCGTCTGGTGGCGGCCAGAAGTCATGTCTGCTAGGGAAAAGACGATGAAGGCCCATGCCGAACTGCGGGAGACCATCCGAAGGGAGCTGGAGAGGACAGATCCGCGTGCGGCCAGTATTTTGGCGAAGGTGGAGCCGCCGATGCCACCGGGAGAGTTGAGCAACAAAGCTCTGCCGCCCTTTGAGTCGGATGATTACCCGCGTGAGATGTTGGCGCGTTTTGGCCGGGAGATGCTGGCCTTTGCCAAGCCGGACCGTCAGGAGGAGGCACGGCGGTTTCATGAGCGCATCATCTCCCAGCCGCCCCTGCGTGAAGCTCTGGATGCCGCGCGTGCAGCGCGTGGAGAGGAGCGCATCCAGGCCATCCAGAAAATGCGTGTGCTCTACCGTGAGACGGCGATGAAGGAATTTCAGGCTCTCAAAGAGCGCCGACCGCCGCCGCCAGCACCGCCTTCCGAGACTGGGGCACCCAAGCCTTGATAGCCGATCGTCCGAGGAGACAAAAAGGAATCAGAGCGCGGGCAGGGGGCTGGCTTCTGGCTCCTGATCCTGCGGGCGGCTCAGGAAGTCAGCCAAGATATCCTCAAGCTCCATGAAGCTGGTGATGTGGCTAAACTGGGCGCGCAGGTGTTTCCCGCCGGGCAGGCTTTTCGTGTAATTCATCAAGCGTGTGCGCATGGAGCGCATGATCTCTAGCTCACCCCGCGTGGCTCGTGCCAGGGCGGCCTGGCAGTGCCTGCGCATGAGGGCAAAGCGCTCCTCCAGCGTCACCGGTGCCAGATGGCTGCCCGTGCGTAGGTAGTGATGCACCTCCCGAAAGACCCAGGGATTCGTCATCGCAGCGCGGCCGATCATGATGCCCCGCACATTCGTCTGGGCGCGGCGCACCTCCACGTCCACCCCGCTGGTGATGTCGCCATTGCCGATGACGGGGATTTTCACCGCTTCGGCGACTTGAGCGATGACGTCCCAGTCTGCCAGGCCGCTGTAACCCTGGGCCTTGGTGCGCCCGTGGACGGCGATGGCCTGGATGCCGCAGTCCTCCAGGGTCTTTGCCACTTCCACGGCATTGATGCTCTGGGCGTCCCAGCCGATGCGCATTTTGGCCGTGACGGGGATGGGCACTGCCTGCACCACGCCGCGCGCCACGCTAGCCAGTAGCGGACAATCCCGCAGCAGAGAGGAGCCGCCGTTTTTCGATACTACCTTGTTCACCGGGCAGCCAAAGTTGATGTCGATAAAGTCCGGCTGCTTCCAGTCGATTACCTTTTTGGCCGCCTCTCCCATGCGCAGGCCGTCTGCCCCAAAAAGCTGCACCCCCAGAGGGCGCTGGCTTTCCTCAAATTCGGTGTAGTGGCGCGTGCGGTCATCCCGCTGCAGGATCCCCTCGGCGGAGACAAACTCCGTCACCATCACATTGGCACCAAACTCCTTACAAAGTCCGCGAAAGATGACATCCGTCACCCCAGCCATCGGGGCCAGGTAGAGCGGGAAATGGTCATGGTTTAGCCAGGGCAGCATCCGCCATCATAAGCCCGCTGCACAGCACGGGCAAGGTTCCTGCTTGCCTTTCCAGCCTGAAGCGCCTTGCTTAACGATGCTGAAGGTATCGCTTTCTCCCGATGAATGATTCCTACCCCTCCTCCTCTGATGCCCAGGAACCCGGTCATCCCTCTGGCTCTCATGATGGATGGTCGGGGGCTCTCGATGACCGGCAAAGCGGCGCTGAGCGAGTTGCTACTGCGGCGGAAGCTGTGCCAGAAGAGCCCAGCTTTGACCTCGCTGAGGTATCTAGCAGGGACAAGGTGAACCTTAGCGAGGCCTTTGCCAAAGGCTACGATAGCCCTAGATCTGCCCGAGAGACCAGCCGCCGTTTGATTGATGCGTATGATGACCAGGGGCTCCTGCTGGCTGCCTCCGTGCAGCCTCACCATTTGCCCAAAGAGCTCTCATGCAATTGCTCAGACCTCACTCGGTTGGTCGTCCTGCAGTGGGTGCGCCAAGGGGAAATCCAAAAGCTAAAGCTGCTGGGAGATGCCCTGCTGACCACCCCAGATGCGCAGCTCAATCGAGAAACCGCGCGCGTCATGATGCTGCTAGGCGGGCTACTAGGCATCCTGCGCCCCCAAGCTGCCCGCAAACTCGTGGATCGTGCGGCACCGCTCCTGCGTGAGCCTGCGGATGTGGAGCTGGTCAATGACGCCATGCCCTGGGTACAAGCGGGTGAACTCCTCGGCTCCAGCCCACCTGAAGAGCGCATTTTCTGGAACCGCCGCCTGCGTGAGCCTTCCGCCGATTGGGATTGGAACCAGCCTGAATCTCGCCTCGCCCTCAGCCATCTTGCCGCCGTGCTACCCAGGGAGGAAGTGCCAGGCGTGGAGCTGTTTCAAAACGCCGTTCCCGGCATCTGGTGGGATCTCTGGCGTAGTCGTCCTCCCCTGCCAGAGCAACCCGCCACCCCGCTGCTCCTAGGGGCAGGTGCCCCATCGCCCACTGCGCCGACCACGCCGCCGCCTCCTGCCCGCCGCATTGGCTTTGGCATCGGCCTAGCCTCTGGCCTAGCCGCCGCCATCCTAGTCTTGGGGGCTGCTGCCGTGCTCGTGCCATTGGAGGAGGAAACCGATGCCGCGCCGGACAGCTCCAGCCCTTCATCTCCAGCATTGCCGCCAGCGGTGGCCGTAGCGCCTGCGCCTGCCGCCGCGTCACCCCCGGTCGTGGAAGAGCCGCCTGTGAAGGCTGAGGCCCCTGTCGAGAAACCTTCTGGGCCACCCGCACCGCCGATCCGGGAATCCCTGCGTCTGCTTCAATCCGTCCTTTCAGGGGCTGAATCCACCAGCTCAGGCAAAAGTGCAGGCACCCCTGGCCAACCCGCCGCTGCCGGGGCGGTTGCTCCAGGCGCAGCGGCCCAGGCCACCTCCTCCCGCGCTCTTTCCCAAAAAGACCGCAGGGAGCTCGCCAGAGATGCCTTTGAGCGTCAGCACCCTGAGATCAAAAAGCTCTTTGGCCTACTTAAGGACGGCTCCCTACGCCAGCATGAAAGCCTGCTCCATGGGGAATCAGGCGCGGCACCCTCAGGTGGAGAGGAGCACCAGTTCCTCCTCGAATGGCTCATCCTCGATCCCCCAGAGCAGGCGGATACCCGGCTGGCTGCTACGAAAATGGCCATGCGTGAGCTGCCCGTGGACAAGGCCGTCGATCTTTTTGAGCTTTGCCTTTATCCCGGTTCACCCAACGAAATCGAAATCCGCCAGTGCGCAGAGTTATTGCTCGACCTGTCCTACGACTCGCTCTCCACAGATCAAGTGGCGCGGCTGAAGGCTCTCATCTCCAAAAAATCCTAAAAACACCCCCGGCGGTTCTTCGGAAAACGCAGGCCGCGATCGCTTGGGCAACTGCCATTCCGCACCTCCTGCATGTCTCCCGAAGCCTGCCCTTACCTCCGCTTTCAAGCCCAGGTACCAAGCCGCTGGGTCGCCGGTGAGCCCCGAAACATCCGCCTCCACGCCCAAAACTGCACCCAAGCTGAATTGCGTGATGCGAAGTTTCGCCTCCTCTGGGCGGCAGACCTCTCCAGCCCACCCGGCTGGCGCACTCTCGGCCACCTCAGGCCAGGCTTATCCTGGGAGCAAATGGAGATCTGCCCGCCCCCTGCCTACCCAGGGGAGGAGGTGCTCCAAATCCACCTCAACCTCAAGGTCGATGCCCACCTTGAGCTGGAGTTAGCCAGTGAAAAACTCCCCGTCATCGTCCGCGAGCGCCGCCGTGCGGGCAATCTCCACCTGGACCTACGCGGCGCTGGCATGGTGGGCGATAACATTGGCCTAGGCCAGGAGGGGGCCAGCATTGGCAACCAGATCCACATCAGTGGCCTGGGAGAAAATCTGGATGATTGGCTGCAAGGCGAGCCCGCCAGCGCTGGCCCGCAGCCCCTGCGCTTGCACATCGCCCGAGAAATCTGCCACCCCTGGGTCAGCTCCCACGGCATCCGCCTGCGTGGCATACCCGCAGGCCAATATGTGCGCGGCACGAGCAGGCAGGCAGACCCCCATGCCCTGCCTGAAGAGGAACCGCACACTGTCACCCTCAGCCGCTCCTTTTGGATGAGTGCCCACCCCATCACCAACCGCCAATACAGCGCCGTGCGTGGGATGCCATCGCCAGCTCAGTTTGAGAGCCACAAGGCAGAGGATGCGCCCGTCACCTGTGTCAGTTGGGAGGATGCTGAGGCATTTTGTGAGGAACTGACCCTGCTAGAGCGCCAAGCGGGCACCCTACCTCCTGGCTATGCTTACCGCCTCCCCACCGAGGCAGAGTGGGAACGCGCCTGCCGCGCCGGTGGAGAAGGGCCCAAGCACCGCCCACGCTATGGTCTCCTGCCGAAAATCGCCGCACTCAAGGCCCACAAATCCGGCTTTGGCAAAGTAGGGCGCTTTTTGCCCAATGACTGGGGGCTCTACGACATGCTGGGCCTCGTCCACGAATGGTGCCTGGACATCAGTGGCCCCTATCCCGCTGGCATCTCTACCGATCCACTCCGTCTGCACCCTGAGCCTGGGAAACCCCGCCGCCGAATCATGCGCGGCGGCTGCTACATGAGCCCGGTGGAGGAGGTGCGTGCCTCCGCACGCTTTGAGAGTGATCCTGGCAAGCGCTCTCACCGGGTCGGCTTTCGCGTCGTCCTCGCCCCTGAGATGCCCCAATAAAGGGCGCGCTCTCATTTAGGGCTTCGCGGCAGCTTCTGCCCTCTGGAAGAGTGGCAGGGATTTTTTCACAGATTGAATCACGCCCCAGCTCAGCGGCAAAGTTACCCAGGTCCAGGCGATGAGGAGATACCATGCTTTCATGATCGGTCAGGAAGGATTGTGCAGGTGATGCCGCGCGTCCACGGGGCGCACGAGTAGGTTTGCCACCAGCCCGATGAAAAGCAGACCTACCATCAGGTGAAAAATGGAATTGTAGGCCTGCTCAGGTGGCATCGTCTTCTTATTCGCCACCGATAGCCGGTCCATCAACTGCGGGCCGATCACGGCTGCCATCGACCACGCGGTGATGAGCCGACCATGAATCGCCCCCACCTGATAGCTGCCAAAGAGATCACGCAAGTACGCTGGAATCGTCGCAAAGCCGCCGCCATACATGGAAAGGATCAACCCCGTGGCCGCCACAAACAGCCCCACGCTGCCACGGCCCTGCGTCCAGGGCACGCTGGCATAGAGCGCGGCACCCAGGATGAAATACACACAGTAGATGCCCTTGCGGCCGATCAGGTCAGACATGGAGGACCAGAAAAATCGCCCAGCCAGATTGCAGAGAGACAGCAGGCCCACATAACCCGCCGCCGCTTTTGGCGTCACCCCAAACATATCCTGAATCATCGGCGATGCCTGCCCCAGGATACCGATCCCCGCGCTGACATTCATGCACAAGACCACCCACAGCAGCCAAAACTGCGGCGTCTTCCATGCCTGATCGACAGACACGCTCGCCGTCGTGACCAGTTTTGAGCTCACCTCCCTCGGTTCCCAGCCCTCTGGTTTCCATCCGTCTGGCGGCACGCGCACGATCACCGCCCCAAAAAGCATGGAGGCCGCATAAAGCCCCGCCATCGCCATCATCGCCTCCGCCGCTCCCACGCTGCTTTTCGTACTGAAAAATTCCATCAACTCCTCCGCCAGTGGCCCCCCGATCAGCGCCCCACCCCCAAACCCCATGATCGCCATCCCCGTTGCCATGCCGGGCCGATCAGGGAACCATTTCATGAGCGTGGACACAGGGGCGATGTAGCCCAGACCAAGCCCGATGCCGCCGATGAGACCATAGCCCACATAAAGCAGCCACAATTGATGCCACCGCACCGCCAGGCTAGAGAGCAGCAGTCCAGTGCAAAAGCACGCCATGCTCACGACCATCGCCTTGCGCGGCCCACTGCGCTCCACCCATTTTCCGAACACGGCTGCTGCGACCCCCAGCAGAGCGAGGGCGATGGAGTAAGCCACGCCGACATCCGCCTCGGACCAGTCTCCAGCAGCCGACTCTGTCACCCCGAGCACCTTTGCCAGCGGCTTCTTGAACACACTAAACCCATACACCTGCCCGATGCACATATGCACGGCAATCGCAGCAGGTGGCACTAGCCAGCGGTTAAAACCTGCTGGCGCGATCGTGGCAGCACGAGAGAGCGGAAACATCATTTGGGAAAACCCAGCTTCTAGCTCATCCTCCAGCCAAGAAGCAAAACTTTCCTTTTCTCCCATGCTCTCCCTGCTCCTCTCTCGCCTCCGTGATAGCCCTGAAGGTCTCTCCTTTGCGGAGGTCATGCAGATCGCGCTTTATCACCCAGAGCAGGGTTACTACGGTCCCGGTCCCCGCCGCATCGGCAGGGCGGGGGATTTTTACACCGCTGTGAGTGTGGGGCCCCTCTACGGCCGTTTGCTCGCAAAACTCGCCCACCAGACCTGGGAGCGCCTGGGCTCACCGCCTGACTTCATCATCATGGAGCAAGCGGCCCATGATGGCCAGCTCGCGCAGGATATCCTCGATGCCTGCCCCTTTCCCTACGTGATCGTGGAGCCGAACTCATCCTACCAGACGGCACAGCGGCAGCGCCTAGCTGCCTATGCAGGCAGAGTCCGCTGGATCAGCTCCATTCAGGAGCTAGCCCCGCCCGCCCAGGGAAGCCAGCCTGCCCTCTTTCTCTGCAATGAACTGCTCGATGCCCTGCCCGTGTATCTCGTCCGCTGGAGTGGCAAAGAATGGCAGGAACTGAAAGTGCGTGCGGATGCCCAGGGCGGGCTCTTTTTTGCCACAAGTCGCCCGTGTGCAGCCCTGCATGAGGAGATCGCCCACCTTCCGACGCATCTCCAACCAGGGCATCAGGTGGAGATCCATCTGGCTGCCAAAGATTGGCTGCGGGAGCTGGCCTCAGCCCCTCTCTATGGCACCCTCTGCATCGCTGACTACGGCCTCGATGATGAGGAATTTTTCCTACCTGAGCGTGCCCACGGCACCCTGCGCCGTTACCACCAGCATCAGATGGATGACCGTGTGCTTCAGCAGCTAGGCCAGTGTGATCTGACCTCGCATGTGCCCTTTACCCGCATCATCGCCACAGCAGAGACACTTGGCCTAAAAGTGCAAAGTTACGAGCACCAGGGGCGCTGGCTCAGCAGGCTTGCCTTGCCCTGGCTCGCCAGCCTAGAAGGCCACTCGCCTGACACGGCTACTCATGCCCTCTTGCGTCAGTTTCAAGCCCTCACTCATCCTGGCATCATGGGCCGCAGTTTCCGCGCCCTCCTTTTAGAAAAATCGGCCACGCCAGGAGCTGTCTCGCTGGAACCGTGAGGCGCTGGCGGCCCCGACACGAAAGGGGCTCTCATGGGCGAAATGGCAGCAATGACCACCCATGGGAAGCCATGTCTGAAGATGATTTTTTCGTCCAAAACTTCGCATCCAGTTCCTTTTGTAGGATGTAATGAACCGGCCCCAATTCTTAGCTCCTGCTCTTTTCCTCACTGGCTTTGTGGCGCTGCCTGCTTTGGCGGCGGATGACGACACGCAGCGGGCGGCGATGACGTTTTTTGAAAAGGAGGTGCGGCCGATCTTGGTGAACCGTTGCTACGAGTGCCACAGCAACACGAAGCAAAAGGGCGGCCTGCGCGTGGACCACATCGGCTACCTCAAGACGGGCGGTGATACCGGCCCGGCAGTGGTGCCGGGGAATCCAGCGAAATCGCCCCTCATGGAGGCAATTCGCTGGAGCAATGAGGACTTCCAAATGCCGCCGAAGAACAGCGGTGGAAAGTTGCCAGAGGCGGAAATCGCGATCTTGGAGAAGTGGATCAAAATCGGGGCACCCTGGCCAGAAGACGCATCGAAAAAGGTGGTGGTGACGGAGGGCGGCTTCACGGAGGAGCAGCGGAACTACTGGTTCTTTCAGCCGGTGAAAAAGGTAACGCCACCCGATGCGGGCGGAAAATGGGTGCGCAATGACATTGATCGCTTCATCGCGGCAAAACACGCGGAGATGAACTTGAAACCCGCGCCCGAGGCCGACCGGC
>JAIWOJ010000033.1 GCA_020216965.1 Prosthecobacter sp. | reverse complement strand
CCCACTGCTCAGCGTGACTGCACTCACCCCTACGGAGATGCTCCGTGCCATGCGTGATGCCCAGAGCCGTGGCGTGCGTGGTGGCGGGATTTTTGACTACCTACACCTCGTCGCTGCGCGCAAGGCCAAGGCTGCACGCCTCTTCACCCTGAACCTGTCCAACTTCCAGGCGATCTACCGCCCGGGCGATCCTGCGATCGTGCATCCGGGGATGTAGTGCGTCACTCCCTCCTCTGCCACCTGAGACATTTTGGCCCAAAGACCAATCTTCCGGCAGAAAGGTGTCCGTATCACGTCGAACTCTGGTCTCTATGTTTCAGTTAGCTCGCCCTTTTGCCTACCTGCTGAACTCGCCTTGACGCCGCCCGAATTTACTGACTAGAGGCAGGGTCTCGTCTGATGAAACTGTCCCCGGCTCTTCTTCTCAGCCTCCTGCTCGCAGGTGGCCTGTGTGGGGGGTGGCTGATGCGCCGTCCTCAAGTAGCTAGCCCAGCGCCCCCGGAGGCAGCGCCCCCGGCGGAAGCTGCGGCGGAGGATCTGCAAAAACAAGTGAGCCTGCTAGAGGGGCAAGTGGAATACCTCCAGGGTCAGGTGAGCGCTCTGCAGGAGGAAAACACACGCCTCCTGCAAAAGTTGTCCCAGCAGGGCGCACGCGGTGTGCCGCGGATGGACCCAGTGCCTGCGCCGCCAGAGGAGGCACCGGATTTTTCCGGCATCACGCTGCAGATGGTAAAGTTCCGCCAGATCCAGGCGCTACCGCTCACCCTGCGCGGTTGCAGCCTGGCAGAGGTAGAAAAGGCCATCCTCACCTGGCTGCGGCAGCAACAGCCTGGGGATGAGGCACCGCGCCTGGGCTTAGCGCTCCATGCCCTGGGCTGGATCGAGGCACCAGTGGACCCCCTGCCACCGCTCGCTGCCGTCTTGGCACGACAACTCGGCGGATGGTACGACGAGGCTGCCGGGCTGCTGCGTGTGGTGGAGGATCCCCCAGCCACGGGGATGCCAGCCCCCGACCTGCCTTTTGCCACGGCCTTTGGCCAACTGCTGCGCGAGTTTGGCAGCACCCTTTTCCCTGGGAAGCAATCTCTCTCGACGGATGAGCGCCTCGCCCGCCTGGCGCTCATCACCGGAGATGCCGCCCTGACCCGTTTTCTTTACAGCATCCAAAATGCGATCCCACGCGGCACCAGTGACCTACCTCCTGAAGATCCCGATCACCCCCTGAACCAGGTGCAGATGCCCGTGTATCTGAAGGAGTTGGCGCTCTTCCCCTTCGCGCGCGGATTTGAGATGGCGCAGTCCCTGCACAGCACGGGTGGTTTTGCCCAAATCAATGCCGCCTACTCTGCCCCACCGCGCTCCTGCGCCGAAGTCATCGAGCCAGGCCGCCTCTTGGAAGCTCAACGCGCCGCACCTGCCACGGCGGGCCCGGCGGCACTCGAGATCGCCGGTGAAAAGCCCTATCTCAATGACTGCCTGGGCCGCTTTGCCACCTTCACCGCTCTGCGCGCCTACGCCAGTGATGAGGAGGCGGGCCGCGCTGCCCAAGGCTGGGCTGGCGACCGGCTCCTGGCCTATGCGGCACCGGATTTTGACCGCGACCATGCTGTCTGGGAGACGCGCTGGCGCTCCCCCGAAGACGCCGCCGCTTTTTTCCGCGTGATGCGCACCTGCCTGACCCAGCGCTACGATGCCACTCCCACCCAAGACCAACCGGAACTCTTGAGCCTGAGCGCAGGTGGGCGTGAGGTGCGGCTGCTGCTCCGCACAGAGGGTTCCGCCGTGCGTCTGGTGGACGCGGCGACAGCAGACTTTGCCGAAGCTGCCGCAAAAGCACGCTGATGTGACCAAGCTAGCGTCTCCAGCGCTGCAGGTGACAAACCCAGACGCATCCCAGCGTAGTTTCTGCGCCACGACCTTACCTCCATGCCCAGGCTGCTCACTTCCCATGCTCTGCTCTCCAGTGCCCTCACCGGGCTGCTGGCGCTGCCCGCGCAGGCGGTGGACAGCGCGGCAGGCATTGAGTTCTTTGAAAAAAAAGTCCGCCCTGTGCTGGTAGAGCGCTGCCTAGAATGCCACTCCGCCACGAAGAAGATCAAAGGCGGGCTCTCCCTAGATAGCCGCGATCTCATCCTAAAAGGTGGCGATAGCGGCCCTGCCATCGTGCTAGGCCAGCCAGACCGTAGCCGCCTGATAGAGGCCGTGCGCTACAAGAACCAAGACATGCAAATGCCACCCAAGAGCCCCCTGCCTGCCGCTGAGCTCCAGGCGCTAGAGCAGTGGGTGAAAATGGGCGCGCCAGACCCTCGGGTGGCAGCCAGCACCGTGGCCGCCAAGCCAGCGATGGGCATGGACTTGAAGACCGGGCGTGAGTTTTGGTCCTTCCGACCTGTCTCCAACCCAGCGGTGCCAAAGGTCGCGAACACCGGCTGGGTGCGCACGCCGGTGGATGCCTTCATCCTCGCCAAACTGGAGGCACAGCAGCTCACGCCCGCACCCCCAGCAGACGCAGCCACCTTGATCCGCCGCGCGACTCAGGACCTGACGGGGCTGCCCCCCACGCCCGAGGAGCTTGCCACCTTCGTCCGCGAATGCGCCCGAGAGCTCGGCATGAATGAAACCGCCCAGCAGCCCCCCGTGGCCCCCGCAGCCATGGAGCGGCTGATCGAGCGCCTGCTCGCCTCTCCCGCTTATGGCGAACGCTGGGGCCGCCACTGGCTGGATGTGGCCCGCTATGCCGACTCCAACGGCATGGATGAAAACGTCGCCTTTGGTCATGCCTGGCGTTACCGCGACTACGTCGTGCGTTCCTTCAATCAAGACAAGCCGTACGACCAATTCCTCATCGAACAAATCGCCGGCGACCTGCTGCCAGACACCGCCCACCGCGCCGATGCGCTAGCAGCCACCGGCTTCCTCGCCATCGGGGCCAAGGTGCTGGCAGAGCCGGATGTGAAAAAATTCCAGTATGACACCATCGATGAGCAGCTCGACACCCTGGGCAAAGCCTTCCTGGGCATGACCTTTGGCTGCGCCCGCTGCCATGACCACAAGTTTGACCCCATCACCCAGGCAGACTACTTCGGCCTAGCCACGATCTTTGAAGGCACCCGATCCATCGCCGATGAAAAAATGGGTGCCATCAAATTCTGGTATGAGCATTCCCAGGCCACCCCAGAGCAGTTGGCCGCAAAAAAAGCCCACGAAGCCCGCGTGGCAGAAAAACGCAAAACGGTCACCAGCTTCACCGCCAAAGCCCGGGCAGAGCTGAAAAAGGAACTGCATGAGAAAGCCGCAGATTACCTCGCCGCCGCTGCCCAACTGCCGGATGATCCCGCCTTTGCAGAGGTAGAAAAACTGGCCCAAGCCACCGGCCTGCGTGCCCGCTACTTGCTGACCTGCCGCCAATACCTCAGCAGGCAGCAGGAGCACGCCTTCTTTGCCCCATGGCACAAGCTGCGCGCGGCCGGCCAGAGCGCGAGCGTTCGCAGTCATTATGCGCCTCTCTTTGAGGCAGCCCTGAAACTGGACCCGAAAGCCAAAGAGACAGCACCGCCTGACATCGCCGCTGCCAGGGCTGCCCTGGATGACGCCGCTGGATTCCTCACCATCCCAGACAAGGATGCGGATGCCTTTGATGCCACCACCCTCGCCCAAATCCAGGGCATGATGGATGACCTCATGCAGGTGGAGGACGCTACCCCAGACCCACCCGCCTTCATGGGTGTGGCGGATGCGGCCACCATCCCGCGCTCCATGCCCATCCACATCCGTGGCAGTCACCTCACCCTAGGGCGGGAGGTGCCGCGCGGCTTCCCTGAGGTCATGCGCACCTCCCTGACACAGCCCATCTTCCCCACGCGCCAGAGTGGCAGGCTGGAGCTGGCACGCTGGCTGGCC
Organism: Prosthecobacter sp.; assembly: GCA_020216965.1. Classification (GTDB taxonomy): domain Bacteria; phylum Verrucomicrobiota; class Verrucomicrobiia; order Verrucomicrobiales; family Verrucomicrobiaceae; genus Prosthecobacter. Next base: position 6,098 of record JAIWOJ010000033.1, on the reverse strand, counting down.
TCCAGCGAGCATCCGCTCACCGCCCGCGTGATGGTGAACCGCCTCTGGCGCTGGCATTTTGGCAAAGGCATCGTCGCCTCCACAGACAATTTCGGCACCCTCGGTGACCGTCCCTCGCACCCCGAGCTGCTTGACTGGCTAGCGCGCACCTTCATGGAGAGCGGCTGGTCCATCAAAGACATGCACCGGCTCATCATGCGTTCCTCCACCTATCAGATGGCCTCCAGCCACCCCAACAGTAGCGGCACTGCCACCAGCGCACGCCATCCAGCGCAGGTGGATCCCGAAAACCGGCTTCTCTGGCGCTTTCACCTCCAGCGCCTAGAGGCAGAGCAGATCCGGGATGCCCTGCTGCACGTCAGCGGCACACTTCACCGCGAGATCGGCGGCAAAACCATCCCTCTGCGCAATCGCGAGTTCGTCTTCAACCACACCTCACGCGACCACACCACCTACGAAAGCCCACGCCGTGCCCTCTACCTGCCCATCATCCGCAATCATCTCTACGATATGCTGGAGCAGTTTGACTACCCAGACCCCACCATGCCCACGGGCAGCCGGAACACCACCACCGTAGCCCCCCAGGCACTCATCATGCTCAATGCCCCCGTCGTCATGGATGCCGCCGCTGCCCTGGCCCGCAGGCTAGCCGCAGAATTGCCCAAGGGTGATACCACCGCCCGCCTGCACCGTGCCTACGTCCTAGCCTATGGCCGCCAGCCCACCACGCGGGAGCTAGAACGTGCCACCCAGCTCCTAGAAAGCAGCCCAGACAGGCAGAGCGCCTGGCAGCTCCTCTGTCATAGCCTGCTCGCAGCCAATGAATTTATCTACCTGCGCTAAGCACCGCGCGGGATTCACAGGTTGGCTCTCAGATCCAGGTGATCTTCCAGTGGGCAGCCATCAAGCAGATGCTCCAGCAAATGACGCGCCATCCACGGGGCACGCAGCACACCTTTGGAGCCTAGGCCATTCAGGAAGGCCACGCGCGGCAGGGCAGGATGCCGCCCCATCAGAGCCTGCCGCCCCTGGATGATCGGGCGCACCCCCGTCTGTTGCCTCAGCACTTCATAGGGCCGCAAGAAAAGACGGCGCAGCTTTGCCTCCAGGGATGCGATTGCCTCAGCCCCAGGGGTATCGGGGCGGGCGGCAAAGTTTAGGTCATACGTCGGCCCGGCGCGCACCAAGCCATCCCCAGCAGGTAGTAGCCAGCAGCCCTTGTTGATGATGCGCCGCTCTCCGCCGGTGTCCGCAGCTAACGTCAAGACGGTGCCTTGGGCGGACTGAAAGGGCACCCAGTCAAACCAAGGATGCCGAGCTGCCTGCCATCCCGTGCAAAAGATCACCCAGGAAAACGCGCGCCCCTGCCACGTCACCCCCAGGCCGTTGGCACAAAGAGCGTCCTGCGGCACATCCGCAGTCAGCCAGCAGCCCGCCTGGCTAAAAAACCGCCGACTTGCCTGCAAAAAAGCCGCCGTGTCTAGCCAGCCAGAGTTTTTCATCTCAAAACCGCCATGGTCCGCCACAAACACCGCCTCATCCACCAGCGTGCCATCGACTGAGCGTAGATGCGGCAGAATTTCCGGCTGCATCACGCGCCGCGCCCACAGCTCTGCCGCTTTTTTATCCCGCAGCAGCCGGACGATCGGCGTCTCGTGGTAAAACATGCCCCCGAGCTCACGCTCAATCCCACGGTAAAAGGCCAGCGCTTCAGGATGCAGTTCATCAAAGCGCCAGCTTAAGTTGAGCCTCATGCCAGTGACGGGGGTCACCAGGCCCGCAGCCACCTTAGAGGAAGTGCTCTCCTCCCCCCGGTCCACCACGAGAAAAGCCACCCCACGGCGGCGCAGATGCCAGGCTAGGCAGGTGCCCGCTAACCCTCCACCGAGGATCAAGATGGGCAGCGGTTCCGTCACGGTGGGCATGGCTGGCAGTCAAAAAAAGCCCCGCTGCACGCGGGGCTTTCCTGGGATGGATCAGCGGGTGGGCTCAAAGGCCACTGCCTGCCTTGGCGGCGGCCACGGCGGCCTCCGCTTTCAGCGCCGCCTCGTGGCTTTCCAGCACCTTCCGCTTCAGGCTCACTCCCGTCTTCCGTGCGTACCACAGCACCAGCGGGCTGGCGATGAAGATGGAGGAGTAGGTGCCCAGCAGCACCCCGATGGTGATGGGCAGGGCAAATTCACTCATGGCCGGATTCCCCAAGAACAGCAGGATGACCATGGGTGCCAGGGCCGTGGGGCCAGTGAGGAGGGTACGGCCCAGAGTTTTGCAAATCGCCTCATTCATCATGTCACGAATGCTGCTTGATCCGCCACGCTTGATCGTCTCCCGGATACGGTCAAACACGACGATGGTATCATTGATGGAGTAACCGGCGATCGTCAGCAGCGCACCCACATGGATGAGGCTCATTTCCTGACCGAAGAGCACGCACAAGCCAGGGACGATCAACACATCATGGAAGAGCGCCACCACGGCACCTAGGGCAAAAGCCACCTCAAACCGCAGCAGCAAGTAGAAGAAAATAAACACTAAAGCCACGACCATGGCGATGATGGAGGTCTGCGCCGATTCAGAGCCGATGAGAGCACCCACTGTCTCCAGACTTGTGCCTTTGATGCTGTCCTTGAACTTCTGATTGACTGCCCCCTCAATCACCGGCCCAGCTAGCTGCTCACCCCGGATGGCGACGACCTCCCCGCCCGCTGCATTGCTCTTATGCTGGATGTAAAAGGTGCCAATCGATTTGCCGTCTGGCAGCTTGAGTTCCTTCAGCACGGCTTCGATCTCAGCATCCTTGAGCTGTTTGCCCTCTGCCAGTTCCACATGCAGCAGGGAGCCGCCGCGGAAGTCGATGCCAAAGCTTTCCTTGCCACGGATACCCAACGTCGCGAAGGAGATGGCGGTAACGATCAGGGAGGCGATGATGAATTTGGGCGCGATGGACAGGATATCGAAGACCTTGTCGGGGATGATTCGGGTCGTCTTCAGGCTCGTGAGCAGCCCCTTGTCGATCACCCACATGAAGATGACGCGCGTGACGATCAGCGCGCCGATGAGGGAGGAAACCAGACCGATCATGAGGGTGACGGCGAAGCCCCGGACCAAGCCCCCCGAGATGGCGAATAGGATCACCGCCGCAATGATGGTGGTGACGTTGGAGTCCGCGATAGCGGAGAAGGCTTTGTCATACGCAGCCTCCAGCGCGCCGGTGAGGGACTTGCCAGCCTCCATCTCCTCGCGCAGGCGCTCGTAGATCAGCACGTTGGCATCCACCGCCATGCCGATGGTGAGCACGATCCCCGCGATGCCGGGCATGGTCAGCACGAACTGGAAGAGCGACATGCCGCCGAAGAGAACGGCCAAGTTAATCACCAGGCCGACAATCGCGATCAGGCCAGCCAGACGGTAGATGAAGAGCATGAAGATGGTGGTCATCACGAGACCGGCCACGCAGATCCACTTGCCTTGATCAATCGAGGACTGGCCGTAGGAGGCAGACACGGCATTTTCTGACTCAATCGTCATCGGATTCTTCAGCGGGTTTTTCAGCAGCGTGGCGAGCTGCACGGAGGACTCCCGGGTAAAGTTGCCAGAGATGACGGCAGTGCCGCCAAAGTGGTCGGTCTGAAGCACGGGCGCCGAGATGATCTCGCCGTCCACAATGATGGCTAACTGGCGGCCTTTGTTGACAGCGGCGATCTCATCAAATTTTTTCGCGCCATCGCTGTTCAGGTTCAGGTAAACTTTCCAACCTTCAGCGTCCATGGTCGCAAAGGCATCACTGACCCCATCGCCCTCCATGTCAGGGCGGTTGCGCACGAGTTCAGCCCCACGGCTGGGCAGGTCGTTGCCTTGGGGGTCTTTTTCTGCCTTGTAATTCATCTTGGTCCAGCCGGGCTCGGTGAGGCCGCCGCCGTCGATTTCTGCCACTTTGGAGCGGCTGTCCTGGTGGACGATGCGGAACTCCAGCTTGGCCACCTGCTGGATCTTGGTGCGCACATCGGCGAAGTCCTCCGGCTTCACCCCCGGCATTTGGATGAGGATGCGGTCACTGCCCTGCGGCTGCATGGAGAGATCGTTCTCTCCATTTGGGTTGAGGCGTTTTTCGAGGATGCTGATGGCCTGCTGAACGTCCGCCGTCGTCACGGATTGGGTCTTGCCGTCCTTATCTACCGACTCCTTCAAGCGCACGACAAACTCACTGCCGCCTTTGAGGTCGATGCCCAGAGGGATGCCCATGTTTTTGACGGAGAGCACGGCAAAAAGGGTCATCAACATGATGAGCGTGCTGCCTACCCAGCGCTTGGTTTTGTGGACCACGGTGCCGATGTAAAAAAGCAACAGCAGCAGGATGGCGGATCCGACGAGGAAGGTGGCGTAAGCGTTCATGGGAAGGTTGGGGGAAAGTTCTGGGATTCTAGGAGCTCAAGGCGAGGCCAAGGGGGCTCATCTACAAGGATTCACGCGGCTTCGACGACATCGCTCTTCTTGCTCACGCTGGCGATGGCGCTGCGCTCGTATTCGACTTTCACATTGTCAGCCAGCTTGACCATCACCGTCTTGTCTTTGGTGCTGGTGATGATGCCATGCTCGCCGCCATTCATCACCACATGATCACCTACTTTGACCTGGCTGATGAGGCGCTCATGCTCCTTTTGGCGCTGGCGCTGCGGGCGGATGAGCAGGAAGTACATCATGACGAACATGAGCACCATCATGATCATCGGATTGCCAAGAATTCCGCCCGGCGCGGGGGCACCAGCGGCTTGGGCAAAGAAGAGCGGGAGTGAAGAAAGCATGATTAGTCGGTGGAGTCGGAACGTGTCTGGTAACGGGCGGTGACCTCCGCCCTGAATTCGGAGAAGCAACCTTGCTCGATGGCCAACCGCGCCCTGGACGTGAGGGACGCGTAGAAATGCAGATTGTGCAGGGAAATCAACCTCAATCCCAGCACCTCCTGGGTGTTGATCAAATGCCGCAGGTAGGCGCGGGAAAAGCCCTGGCAGAGCGGGTGGGTATCCTCAGCGATGGGCCGGAAGTCGCGCGCATACTTGGCGTTGCGCAGGTTCATTATGCCCTCGTGGGTAAAGGCGGTGCCATTGCGCGCCAGCCGGGTGGGCAGCACACAGTCAAACAGATCGATGCCACGCGCGATGAGCTCCACCAACTGCGGCGGCGTGCCCAGGCCCATGGCATAGCGCGGTTTGTTTTCCGGCAGCAGCGGGCAGGTCCACTCCGCGATGCGCATCATGTCCTCCTCCGGCTCACCCACGCTCAGCCCGCCAACGGCATAGCCAGGAAAGTCCATCGCCACCAGCTCGCGCGCGCAGCGCTGGCGCAGCTCCTGGAAGACGCTGCCCTGCACGATCGGGAAGTGGAGCTGCATCGTCATCACCGGGTCGCGGCCAAAAGCGCCCGCGTCCGGTCGATGCTCATCTACCCAGTCTCGGCAGCGTTTTGCCCAGCGCAGCGTCAGCTCCATGCTCTTGCGTGCCTCCTCCGGGGTGCAGGGATAGGGCGTGCATTCGTCGAAAAGCATCGCGATGTCGCTGCCCAGCGTGGCCTGGATCTCCATCGCCGTCTCCGGCCCGAGGAACATCGGCGTGCCATCGACGTGGTTTTGAAAATAGCAGCCCTCCTCCTTGATCTTGCGCAGCTTCGCCAGGGAGAAGACCTGGAAACCGCCGCTGTCCGTCAGGATGGGCCGGTCCCAGTTCATGAACTGATGCAGGCCGCCCGCCTCGCGGATGATGTCCGTGCCCGGCCGCACCCAGAGGTGGTAGGTATTGCCTAGGATGATCTGGGAGTTCAGCGCGCGCAGTTCGTCGGGATGCACCGCCTTCACCGTCCCTTGCGTGCCGACGGGCATGAAAACCGGCGTCTCCACCACCCCATGCGGCGTCCGCAGCCTGCCACGGCGGGCGGCGGAGCTAGGATCTGAGGCGAGGAGGTCAAACATGAGCGGGTGGGCAAAGGGCGCGGAGTGTGGAGGCTGCCCCCAGGGGTGTCAAAGGGTCATCCGCTCACGCAGCGCCAGGCCAAGGCTCTTACCTGAGGCCTAAAACCACCCCTGCTGGGCTGATCTCCCAGCAGGG
>JAIWOJ010000032.1 GCA_020216965.1 Prosthecobacter sp. | reverse complement strand
ACGCAGAGATTGCTTGCAGCCATGGCCTGAGGCCAGCGGAAAGATGATGGACGGCGAAACGCCGCGCGTTCATGCTGCGCAGCCACCAGGCCCTCCCATGAAGCCCGCCCTCCCCTTCGCCGCCCTCGCTCTCCTTTTGACCTCCTGCGGAGACAAGCCAGCACCTGCGCCAAAAACGGCCGCATCCCCTGCCCCCGCCTCAGCCCCAACCCAGCCCAGCACCCCGGCACCCACGGCAGAAAAGCAACCCGCAGCGCCCAAGAAAATCTACTGGACGCCTGAAATGCTGCATACCGAGATCAAATACCACAATCCCGACTACGACGGCAGCGGTGAGTTCAACATGCAGGGCGGCGAGCCCGTAGCCCTGAGCTTGCGCGGCACCAAGATCCGCAGCCTAGAGTTCCTCACCCGTCTTTCCCCATTGGCCCTGGACCTCAGCGGCACCCCCATCCTGGACATCCGCCCGCTCAAAGGCATGAAGCTGGTGGAGCTTTACCTTGAGGACAGCCCCGTGACCGACCTCTCCCCCCTGCGTGGCATGCCGCTCGAGAAGATCTACCTCAGCCGCACCCCCGTGGCAGACCTCAGCGCCCTAGAGGGTGCCCCGCTGGTGGAGGTCAACGTCGTGGACACCAAGGTCAGCGACCTCACGCCCCTGTCCAAATCTCCCATCCAGATGCTGTGGCTCACAGGCACGCCCGTAGAAAACATCGCCCCCCTGCGTGGGATGCCGCTCGTCAGCCTCACCCTGCACCGCACACGGGTTACGGACCTATCGCCCCTCAGCGGCAGCTCACTCCAGCGCCTGCACATCGCCGAAACACCCGTCCATGATCTGACGCCCCTCAAAGGCTTGCCACTCACCCGCTTGGTTTTCACCCCAGCCAATATCAAAACCGGCATGGAGATCGCCCGTGAGCTACCCGTGCGGGAGATCGGCACCCGTTTTGACGAAGAAGGCCGCGACCTCATGCCCCCCGCCGCCTTTTGGGCCCAACAAAAGTAGCTAAGCAACTGCTCTGGAAAAAGCAGCGCTTTTTTCGGAAAAGTCATCCCACTGCGCTTGGTCATGGGCATGATCGCTATGTCACTTCCCATGAACCCACCCTCTGAATCCTCCCCTCAGCCTCTGCCGTCTAGCGCTGTGCCTGCCTCGGTGCGGGCCTTGGCTTGGAAAAATCGCCACTGGATGACTGCGGTGCTCCTGCCTGCGGCGGGGCTGTTGGCACTTGGCTCTGTGGGCCTGGGGTATGTGCATGTGCGTGGCACGCTGCTGACGAATCTTTTTATCTTCGGTCTGCTGCCTCTGTCCTTTGGGTTGCCTTATTTGTTCTGGAGCCAGGTGGAACGCCAAGCGCTGCGCTGGCGCAAAATGCAGCAGATGGACCAGGAGGCGCTGCGCGCACAAGAGGCACGCCGGGAACGCGCACGACGCGAGTCTTTCCTGCAGCGCTATCAGCGCCTGGGCATGACGCGCCTGGGCCTGGAGGAGATGCCACTGCCCTCTGGAGATGCGCCGGTGGAGGTAGCGGCTTTGGCGGGCTTTATCCTCGATCACGGCCTGCTGCGCCGCGCGCAGGCGCTGGTGGAGGCTGGCCGTGCGGGTGGCCCTGTGACGCTGCTCTCCCTGGCTCTGCCGCTGCCGCTGATGTGGCGGCTGGCGGTGAATGAGAAGAGCTTTTGCCTGGACCTGGCGGAAAAGTTACGCACGCAGGCGCTGGCACGCCTTTCACCACCAGAGAGCAGCGGCATCGATCCCCAGGTGCGTGAGCGCCTGGATGCCTCTGTCCGCTTTGAGGTGTGGGTGATCCGGGATGAGGATCTGCTCGAGCGCGATGCGGACTTTGCCTTCTTGGCCGAAAAGACGCTGATGGCCCATGATGAGCTGGTGCATTATGTGGTGCAGGGACGCGGTCAGGAGGCGCAGGAGATTTTTCATGCCTGGCAGTTGCCCGTGGGGCGCGCGCCGGTGCGTGAGGGCCGCACGGCGCTGCTGCTGCCTGCAAATGCCTCCCTCACTGCCCTGGCGGGTGATCGCGCGACGGCTCTGCGTGATCTGACACTGAGTGGGCCTGCGGCGGAGACGCATGTGGAGGTGGAAGAGCTGCACCATAACCGCCAACTGCAGGAGCGCCTGGGCGTGCATGTGGTGCGCCAGGTCTCCCCCTTCCCTCTGCTGGATTCCTACACCTCTTCCTTTAAGGGCACGATCCGCTGTGTGGGCTGGTGGGATGCGGATGGCTGGCACCCGATGCCGGAGAAAGACATCGTGCGCAGTCGCCTGAGCGCTTCTGCGCCGAATCGCCTGAAAAAAGGTGTGCGCGCGATCAATGGGGACGATGATAGCGAGAACATCCTGCTGCGCGATCTGCTGAATCTACAGCATGAAGACTTTGGCCGCGCGGTGAGTACGCTGGGGAACTTTGAAATCCGCCGTGGTCCGAAGGCCCAGGGCAGCCCGGTCTTCAAGTATTTCATCCGCACGAATCCTGACTCTGAGACGATCACCCGCGTGCTGCGCACGAGTGGGCACGATAGCTTCCGCGCGCACCAGGACCGCAGCCGCTATGAGGAGATCGGCACAAATCTGATGTCCCTAAATCCGGGACCGCTGGAGCAGCGTGGTTTTTACCGCCTGCCGTTCTCTGAGGGTTATCTGATGACGGGGGACAGTAGCCTGCAGCTCTGTCTGCACTTGGACCTAGGCAGCCCTTCCCTCGGCGAGGGGATGGAGGCACCGCTGCAACTGGATGTGGAGACGCTGCCCGCCTCCCTGGCCGCCTTTGCCCGGGAGAGTGAGGCTCTGGACTACGAGCTGCTGGAGGAAAATACCGCACAGGGCATCACGGCCCGCGCCAGCCTGCCGGGGCACGGCCCCTGCTACCTCAAGCTGCTAGAGGCAGCCCACACCCGCCGCTACGCCACGGTGGGCGTGCTGGATAGGCTGATGGAGGCGCGTGTGCTGCCGCGCAGCATCCGCCACCAGCGCATCAATAGCCGCGGCCTGCCCTCTGACCGTGGGGAGCTGCATGTCTTTGTCACCCCGGCCTGCCAGAGCGTGGCGGATGTGCTGCGCGCCGGCACCGTCACCATCCAGCAGCGCCTCGCCCTATGGTCAGAGCTGAACCGCTTTTGCCTCCGCCTGCGTGAGCGCGGCATCTTCTGCACGGACCTGACGCTGAGGGATCTGATGTTTGAGGCCCCCAGCCTAGAGGCGGCGCTAGCACAGGCGCAGGCCCAGCCCCAGGAGGCTGCCTTTTTTGTCGCCGACTACGGCTCCTACATCCGGCAGTGTGACTTCACCCGCGGCACCGTCATCGTGAAGGAGGAAATGTGTGCTCCAGAGGACTGGGAGACCAGCCTGCCCTATGAGGCGGAGGCTTACCAGGTCTTCCTGCAGGGCATCCTGGCCGTGCAGATCCTGCTGGCGGATCCGGGCTACGTCCCGGCAGCCGTCATGCGCCAGCATGAGATGGGCTCCATCCGAGATGTGCAGCAAAAGCTCTGGGATGAGGTCGCGGCCCGCCTACGGGCTGAGGTGCAGGACGATCTGCGCGGCCTGGAGCAGGCCCCCATGCTCCTGGAAATGCTGCGCAGGATGCTGAGTGCAGACCCCACCAAACGCCCCACGCTCAAGGAGATCGCGGAATGAGCTTTTGCCTAGCCCTGAGTTTTGTCACTCCACCCGCCCCACGCCATGGTCATGAACCCAGCACTTCCCCTCCTGGATGCTAGCACCGCTGCTCGGATGCAATCTGAGGAGCGCCCAGAGGCCACCGTGCCGAATGCACAGCGCATGATGGCGGCACGTTACCTGGGGGTAAAAATCCCCCAGGCACAGGCAGCCAGCCGTGATGGCTATGGGTGGCACCCTCTGCATGGTGGGCGCGCCCTCTGCGCTTGGGTGGCAGATGCACCCGATGATGCGCGGGTGGACACCCCTGATCTCATCCACCACGCGGTGCGTCGATTCCTTTACTCAGATCAGGAAACAGAGCGCGTCATCGCTGCGGTCGCCTCCCCGGAGGAGGCGCGGGTGATCCTGGCAGACCTTGTCACCAGCGTCGGGGATGCGCTGCTGGAGGCTGCCTGTCAGCATCGGCAGCCCTGCCATGCTGCGGCTGTTTTTCTCCTCGCCACAGCCCAGGGGCTGCATTTCATCACCGTCGGGGACTGCGCTGCTTTTGTTTTTCTACACGCGCCAGATGCCATTTACCGCCTCAGTGGCACCACACGGGTCGGTTCTAGCCTACGGCTGGACCTTTTGCCCGGCCTGGGCCAGCCAGAGCATTACCAAGAGGCAGGCTACCTCGGTGCCCAGCGCCAGCTTGCCCATCCCGCAGACGTCATCTCCCTACCTCTGCGCGGCACGCCGCGCATCGCCCTCATGAGCGATGGCCCTGAGCGCCAAGTCTCCTGCGCTGAGCTGCTGCTGACCCTGCGTGATCTGGAAATGGGCAGCGCGGATGCCCAGGAGGCACTGGAGGGCTTTCTCTCTGCCCAGCCGCCTGTGGATGACCTCACCCTTCTGACCTTTGATGCCGCGCTGGTCGGATTGACCACCCCAGCCGAGGAGGCTGGCACGCGCCTGGAGGAAAAAGTCCCCGCAGCAGAGCCCTCCTTATCCCCTAGGCTAGGCATCGGCCCCGGCATCAGCGCACTGATCTTCGTCATCTTGATCATCGTGCTGGGGCTTCAGCTTTTCATCCTCTGGTCCCAGTTGCTGGCCTGAAGATACCAGAAAGCTCTCTCTACCTCAGCCTAACTGCGATCGTTACATCCATGCCATCTTTCTAAATTTATTTATCGCATTTAGGTTCCTTGCTTGATGAAAAGAAGTATTCACGGGCAAACTTGTATGCTTAAACAGCGGTGGTTTTCGCCTCCCTGACTTTCCTCCCGATTTCATGAACGCCGACGAATCCTCCTTTGGCAATACCAGGCCCACGACCGCTCAAGCGGCGCTGACTCCCCCTGGTGCCTCTAGCCTCACTGACCTGGGCAATACCCGCCCCCAGCAGCGTGGTGTGTTGGATCCGACCGGGGTGTTCCTCGCTCAGCGCTACCAAATCCAGCAGCGCATCGGGCGCGGCGGCATGGGCGTGGTGTACCTGGGCATCGATACCAAAACGCAGGACAAGGTGGCCGTGAAATTCATCCCAGACGCCATCAAATCTGACGAAGCCGCCATCAGCGAACTGCGGTCTGAGACACGCAAAGGCCGCCGCCTCACCCATCGCAACATCGTTAGCATCTTGGAGCTGCTCGATGACAACGGGGAAGACCCTCCGGCCATCATCATGGAGTACATTGATGGCCCCACCCTCTCCGCCCTGCGCATCAAGCAGCCGGGGCAGATCTTTGAGGTGGATGCACGCTTCAAAGACTGGGTGGATCAACTGCTCAACGCCCTAGATTACGCCCATGAAACCGCACGCATCGTCCACCGCGATCTGAAGCCTGCGAACATCATGGTCAACTCCGCAGGTGTGCTCAAAGTGGCAGACTTTGGCATCGCCTGTTCCATGCGTGACAGCGTCAGCCGCGTGTCAGTCAGCCAAAACAACTCCGCAGGCACCCTGCTCTACATGAGCCCCCAGCAATACATGGGCAGAGTGCCCTGTGAGTCAGACGACATCTACGCCCTCGGAGCCACCCTTTATGAACTGCTGACTGGCAAGCCCCCCTTTCACAGCGGAAAAGTCGAGCAACAGTTGAAGGAAAAAATTCCGCCTAGCGTGGCAGACCGCCGCGCTGAGCTAGGCGTCAAAGGGGCCCCCATCCCCCCTGCGTGGGAGACCGTCATCGCCGCGTGCCTGGAAAAACAACCCCAGAACCGGCCCATCAGCATCACCGCCATCCGTGCCGGGCTGGCCGGAGAGCCCTTTGAGCGCGGGGCCAAAACCCTACGCGGCACCATCCTCCGCCCAGGCATGGAGCCCACCCCGCCCGCGCCATCCACCACGACACAGCAGGCAGCGCCCGTTCCCGCAGCTAAGCCCTCTGCCCTGCCCGGCTGGCTGCCCTATGCCGCGGCTGCGGTCGTTCTCATCGGCAGCTTTGGGTATTACCAGCACAGCCAGGAACAAGACCGCCGCATGAGGCGCGAGCGCGAGGTGCGCCTGGCCGAGCGTGCCGCACAGCAGCGCCTACGCGCCGAAGCACAGGATAAGCTAAGCGCCCTAGAGTCCGCCCTGGATGAGGCACGCAGCTATGAGGAAAGCGATGCCAGCCCCCAGGAAAAGCTAGCCAAATATCAGTCCGTCGTCTCCGAATACTCCACCTTTGATTACCCCTTTGATGACAGTGAGAAGCAACTGCTCCAAGACGCGCGGGACAAGGCTGAAGAATGGAAAAACCTCATCAGCCAAGTGCAGGCGGCCTATGAAAAACGGCTGACCGCACTGAAGGAAGACCTGCGTGATGTGGAAGGAAAAATCAGGGGCAGCAACCCACCCATGGCCGCGAAAGCGCGGGCGGATTTGTACAATGCCTTATTGTCCGACCACTCTGGCTTCGTCGAAGGCTTTGGCACAGAGCATGTGGCGCTTTTTGCCAAAATCGAAAAAGCCATCCAAGACGCAGAAGCGGAAGACAAAACCACCCGCCCCACCACCCTCCACCCTGCCACCATGGCCATCAGCGACCCGCGCGTGCTCGGCTGGAAGGACTATGGCCGCACGGAACTCCTGAAAAAAGTGCAGACCCTGCTCATGGCAGAACCCGGCCTCAACCGCCCCGTGGTGGCTGATGGAAAATGGAATCAAGCCACCCAAGATGCCCTGCTGGCCTATCAAGACCTGAAAAAACTGCCACCCACCGGCAAGGTGGACCTCACGACCGTGAATGCCCTGGGGCTTCAGGCTTACGTCGCTGGCATGGAGCCCACGGAGCCGCGCGTCCTGCTCACCGGCAACAGCAGTAAAAGCGGCAAAAGCAGCGGCAGTGGTGGCAGCGGCCGCAACAGCGGTAGTTCACGCCCCAGCAGTGCAGGCAGCAGCCAGCCTGCATCCAGCGGCGGCAGCCGCTGGGCAGACCCCGCCACCCTCGGGGACTTCATCATGAAGGCCGGCATCGGCGTCGGTGCCTCCGGCATTCGCCCCCCAGGACGGTGAAGCCGCACACGTCACCCTCTTCTACCAGCAAGATCCCATGCCCCCAGAAGCCCCCAACCCGCTGCCACCGCTGGCACCCGGCATGACGTATGCCATCCGCTACCGGCTGAAGCGGCGTCTGGGTAGTGGACGGCTGGGGGAAACCTGGCTGGCAGAGGATACTCGGCTGGAGATGGAGGTCGTGCTGAAGTTCTTTGATGCGGTGAAAAACACGCGCTTCCTTGAGGCCACCGCACGCCGGTGCATGAAGATCATCCACCCGCACATCGTGCGCATCTTTGAGTACCTCGACGAAGAAGGCCGCAGGGCACTGGTGATGGAATATCTGGAAGGAGGTTCCCTGGCCCGCCAGCTCAAGGAGAAAGATGAAGGGTGCTACGAGGCACATGAGCTCCAGACCTGGCTGCGCCAGCTCTGGAGCGCGCTGGCAGACCTGCACCAGGAACAGCTTGATCATGGCAATTTGAACCTGGCGAATCTGGGCATCGCTGGCACGGGCGAGCTGAAGATCATGGAGGCGGGTTTTTTCAACCTCCGCGCCATGTCCCTGAGCCCAGAGCAGATCTACAGCTACCTGCCTTGCCTGACGCCCCAGCTTCTGGATGACGGGCAGCCAGGGCCGGAGGATGATTGCTACGCTGCGGCAGCCTGCACCTATGAGCTGCTGACAGGGAAACCCGTCTTTTTAGGGTCTGCGAATCTGGCCGCACAAATCCGCACGGAAACGCCCGCAGCCGTGGCCGTGCGGCGGGCCGAGATCGGCGTCGGCCAAACCGCTGTGCCTAAGGCGTGGGAGGCATGGATCGCCCAATGCCTCGCCAAAGATGCCTCCACCCGCCCTAGCGCTGCAAGTGTGCGCGACCTGCTGCGCGCTGAGCGCAGGATCGGTAGCACGGGTAAGACCACCCACAGCCATTCGACGACAAGTGGGCAAACCTCCCCCCAGGCACCCGCAAAGCCAGCCTGGCCACCTGCCTGGATGCCGCAGCTCCCGCAGCAGGGCTGGTTAGGCATCGGTGCGGCAGCCGCCGTGGCGGTTTTTCTTCTCACCTCTTGGCTGCCTGCCCAGCGGCGTCTAACGGCCATGGAGGAGGCTTTTGCGCAGCTTCGGGCCAAGAATGCCAGCGAGCCACCGGCCACCGTCGCATCTCTCTGGGCAGATTTTCAAAAAGCCTATGATAGCCCCATCCCCTACACCAGCCTGGACAGTGACATGCTGGCAGATGCGGCAGATTTTCAGTTCACCTACCAGGAAAAAGCAGATGCCCTGCTGCGCGCGCAAAAGCTGGCCGAGGAGCGTGCCGAACGTGACCGCCGAGAACGCCTGAGCAAGCTGGCCGCCGCTGCCTCAGACCTCCTCGAACAAACAAGGCAGAGCTTCAGCGATCGGGCCACAGCCGCACAAAATGCCGAGGGCTGGAAACAGGCTCTCATGACCCTGATGGCAAAGGCCGCCAGCCTGACGGATGGGGAGGATCTGCCCGTCATCGTCAAAGAAACCAAGAAAAACATCGAGGCAGAGATCGCCCGCTGGACAGCAGAGCATGAAAACGAGATGCGGACCGCGACCAATGCCCTTGGCCGCCTAAGCATGGCCGTGGAGTCCCTCCAGGCCTTTGTGGACAACCCCAACCTCAGCGCCTTGGCAAAAAAAGCCCAGGTGGAAAGGCTCCTCGCTGAATTCAGCAGCCTGACTCCTGAGATCCGCTCTAGCCAGGGTGTGACCCCTCTGCTGACCCAGCTCCAGACCCTGCAGCAGCACTGGAGCACTGCCGCCGCCAACCTCCCACCACCAGACCTGCGCGCGCTCTTTGCAGAGACGAGCTACGCCTCACTCAACGATGCTCAGCTCAAGGCCGTGGTCAGCAAAGTGTATGCCGCCTACAACATCGACCCCAAATCCGATCCCGAGCTGCGCCAGCTCCAGCAGGCCATCGTGGCCGGGCAAATGAAGAGCGACCCCACCGCTGCCACCGGCAGGCTGACACCAGCGCAGCTCCAATCCCTAAACCTACCCGCACAGATGAGTGCGGAGGAACTGGAAAAATTAGTCCCGAAAGAAGCCGCACCCACCGTGCGCAAAACCGTCCGCACCGTCAAAAAGACTGTGGAAGAGGAAAAGCCCGGCTTCTGGCGCGGTCTCGGCAATAAAGCCAAAGGCATTTTTGGAGGAGGAAAGGACGAGAAAAAATGACCACCGCATGCTGTCCAAACTGCAACTGGGATTTTGAAACCTATGCCCCAGCAGGGACCACCGTCGGCTGCGAACAGTGCGGGCAGACCTTTCAGATCAGCTACCCGACTGCAACCTACAATCCCACCCTGGAGGTGCAGCGTCCGAGAGCTTTCCTGGAAAAACCTGCACCAGCCCAGCCTGCGCCCCCAGCCCCCCCGCAGCCTGCCCTCAGCGCCGCCCCGGTCAGCACCGGCACCTACCCGCTACCCGCACGCAGCAGTGCCAGGATGCCAGCCGCCCTGCCGCCCTTCCCGCTAGAGCTGTCCCTGACTTTTTCCTATGTGCTCATGGCGGGGGCCAATGGCACCTGCTCCTTCACCCTGCGCAATACCAGCGCCCAGACCGTTTCCCGCGTCCAGCTCAGCCTGAACTGTGAAGCCCTTTTAGGCGGGCGCTTGCTCCACGATCACGACCCCTTGGCACCTGGTGAGGAAGTCACCGACGTGCTGGACCTAGGCAGACTGGACCCTGATGTGCATGGGCCCACGGTGATACTCTGCACCCTGCGTGCAGGCACGCCTGAGGGCATCCGCTACGCCGAAGGCAAGCTGGCAGGCATCCACATCGAGCCCATCACCGCCAGCGGACGAGACATCAGCCTCAAGATCGGTGACAACTTCGCGCTAGGTGCCGAGGGCGTGAATATCAACGTCGGCCCCCAAGAGAATGTGCGTGAGCTTCTCAAGCACCGCATCGCCAATGCACCCGCACTCCCGGTGCCCCTACGCCAGCGCCCTCAAGCAGAAGCAGCCCACCTCCCGCATCACTTCACCAACACCTTT
>JAIWOJ010000031.1 GCA_020216965.1 Prosthecobacter sp. | reverse complement strand
TCCGCGCGTGACCTTTGCTACCCAGATCACGATCTTCCGCATCCTCCTCATCCCGGTTTTTATCGGTCTGACGATTTATTATGGGCAGAGTGTTTCCACCGGGCTGCCGAATGAGGCGCTGCGCTGGTGGACGATCACCGTCTTTGCCCTCGCCGCAGTCAGTGATGCTTTGGATGGGTTCATCGCTCGTCATTTTCACCAGATGAGCCGCCTGGGAGCCATCCTGGACCCCCTGGCGGATAAGCTGATGCTCCTCTCTGCGATCATTTGCCTTAGCTTCACTGGCTGGCGGCAGCAGTTTCCTCTCTGGTTCCCCACGCTGGTGATCTTCCGTGACCTTGCTAGCATCGGCGGTGCCTTTTTGATCGATCACTTGGTCGGCCGCTGCGAGATCAAACCGCACTGGACGGGCAAGGTGGCCACCTTTGCCCAATTCACCGCCGTGCTTTGGCTGATGCTGGATTTTCCGGGCCTGCTCTGGCCCACCCTGCTAGCGGGCGGCTTCACGGCCATCTCCGGCTTTCTCAACCTCGCCGCTGGCATTCGTCAGGTGAAAGACGCCGGTTGAACTTGGATGCCGCTTTGCCGGGGCAGCACTGCCTTCTTCACCTGCCAAGGCGGGCTCAGGCCCGGCGGAAATCGCCCTGATCCATCACACTGCCCCAGCGCCGATGGTGATGCGCTTTTCTGGGATGGGAGACTCGATGACGCCCTCAGAGGTTTCCTGCTTGAGGCGGAGCTGACCACAGGCGGCAGCGATGTCATGGCCTTTTTCCAGGCGCAAAGTCGCCGTCACGCCGCCAGCCTCTAGGGTGTCGCGAAAGGCAGTGCATTGTGCCTCGCTGGGGCGCACCCAGGGCAGGCCGTCCACGGTGTTGTAGGGGATGAGGTTCACGCGGGCGTCGATCGCGCGGGCGCGTTTTGCCAGCAGGCGCGCTTGCTCGGGCATGTCGTTCACGTCTTTGATCAAAATGTACTCGAGCGTGATGCGCTGCTTCCGCTTGCTGCGCCAGGCGTGCAGGGCCTCAAAAAGTTCGGCGATGTTGTGCTTGCGGTTCACGGGCATGATTTGGCTGCGCACTTCATCACTGGCCCCATGCAGAGAGATGGCCAGGCGGATCTGGAGCGGGAAATCGGCTAGCTTTTTGATCTGCGGTGCCAGGCCGCTGGTGCTGACGGTCATGTGCCGTGCGCCGATGCCGATGCCCCATTCGGCATTGAGGATCTCAATCGCCTTGGTGAGGTGGCTGTAGTTTGCCAGTGGCTCGCCCATGCCCATGAAAACGAGGTTGTCCACGCGGTCCTGGGCGTGGGCCTCTGCCTGCACCACTTGCTCCACGATCTCGCCCGCCGTGAGGTTGCGAGTAAAGCCGGCTAGGCCGCTGGCGCAGAATTTGCAGTCGTAGGCGCAGCCGACTTGGCTAGAGACGCAGAGCGTCAGCCGGTCGGAGCGGCCACCGTAGAGCGCAGGATTGGCCGGGATGAGCACCGTCTCCACATAGCGGCCGTCATGCAGTCGCAGGAGCAGTTTCCGCGTGGTGTCGGCGGAGCCGCTGCTGCCTGCCAGCACCATGCTGCGGGTGGTGAAACGCTGCGCCAGCGCCTGGCGCAGGGGTTTCGGGAGGCTGGACATCGCCTCCACGTCCACCGCGCGTTTTTGGTAGGTCCATTCAATGATCTGCTTGGCGCGAAAAGCGGGCTCCCCCAGGCTGCGCACGATTTCCGCGACTTCATCTGGCGTGGCTCCCAGGAGGGAACTGCGGACGGATGGGGTAGCAGCAGGGGCGGCGCTCATCACGGCTGGAGAATCACTCAGCATGGAAGGCGCGCACCACCTCTTTCACGCGGGGCACTCCCTTGCTATCTTTAGCAAAGATCACAATGCGCTCATGGTAGGCGCGCGTCAGCCCCTTGGGCAGCGCGTAAAGCCACTCGGTGTCGTTGTTGTGGCGCTCAAAAGGCACGCCGATGCGGCTGTAAACCTCCTTGCCGTCCATGCCCGGCTTCACCAGGGCAAAGTGGCGGTCCGAATACTTCATCGCATACCTTGTGCTGGACTGGAAGAAGTGGGTGGTGGCCTCCACAGCCTCCGCAGGCGGATAGCCAAAGACAAACATGTAATAAACCAGGGACAATGCCGGCAGGCCGACGATCGCCAGAGGGGTGAATAGATACCAGTTTTTGCGGAACATGACCGGGAGAAGGTTGAGAGGACCAAACTCCCGCAGGCGTAGCAAGCCTGCAAGGGGCAAATCCCTGGTGCCCTGCCGAGCACCAGCCCCATTCGTGTTACCGTAACGGAGGGACGGTGATTGCTTTCTGGGATTCCTCTCGTTAAAAAAACCTCTCAACCATGAAATCTCGCATTCTCGCTGCCCTCCTGGGCATGATCTCCCATGCGCCCGCCCACCAGCTTTGGGTCGAGGCTGAATCCTTTGCCAACCACGGTGGCTGGGTGCTTGATACTCAGTTTATCGACATCATGGGTTCCCCCTACCTCATGGCCCACGGCATGGGCAAAGCCGTGAAAGATGCTGAGACCGAGGTGCAGCTACCCTCAGGGAATTACAGCGTCTGGGTGCGCACGAAAAACTGGGTGGCCCCCTTTGGCGTCACAGCGGACGCTCCAGGGAAATTCCAGGTGAGCATGAATGGCGCAAAGCTGGACAAGGTGCTCGGCACGGAGGGCAAGGACTGGCTGTGGGAAAAGGCGGGCAGCGTCAAGATCAATGGCAAAGCCAAGATCGCCCTGCATGACCTGACCGGCTTTGACGGCCGAGTGGATGCGATTTTGCTTAGCAGCGAAGAGGACTTCACGCCGCCGAATGAACTGGCTGCCACCAACACCCTGCGCCGCAAACTGCTCGGCCTGCCAGAGAAAGCTCCTGAGACCCAGGAGTATGACCTCGTGGTCGTAGGCGGTGGTTACTCCGGCATGGGGGCCGCTCTCTCAGGCGCGCGCCAAGCGCTCAAGGTCGCCTTCATCCAAAACAGGCCGGTGCTCGGCGGCAACGGCTCCAGCGAGATCCAGGTCTGGGCACAGGGCGGCACCCGCCGTGGCCTGTATCCGCACCTGGGCGAGATCGTCGAGGAGTTCGCCGACCGCGCCAGCAATAGTCCGGCGGCTGATCCGGCGGAGTTCAATGACAGGCTGAAGGAGCAAGTCGTCAGGGCGGAGAAGACCATCGACCTGTTCCTCAACACCCATGTCTATGGCGTGGAGATGTCCGGCAAAAACATCCGCAGCGTGGTGGGGCTAGATACCCAAACCGGCAAGGAAACCCGCTTCGTGGGTAAGTTTTTCGTCGATTGCACCGGCCACGGCAGCGTGGGCGCGCTGGCAGGTGCCGAGTTTATGATGGAGGAAAAAGGCCGCATGGGCATGAGCAACATGTGGGTGCTGAAAAAGCAGCAGAAGCCTGTCTCATGGCCTGCTACTCCCTGGGCGCTGCCCCTGGAGATGGGAGACTTCCCAGAACCCCGTGCCCTGGAGCCCGTGGGGGTAAAAAACAAATCCAACCTCGCTGGCTACGATCTGGGTTACACCCCCACCCCGAATGTGGAGGACTATCTGCATGGCGAATGGTTCTGGGAGAGCGGCTTCGACAAACATCCCATCAACGATCTAGAGCTCATCCGTGACCACAACTTCCGCGCCGTCTATGGGGCCGTCTCCGCCCTGAAAACCAAGGGTGGGGAAAAATATGCCCCGTATGACATGCAGTGGCTGGCCTACATCGGCGGTCCCCGTGAGAGCCGCCGCATCGTTGGGGATATCATTCTCAATGGGGAAGACATGGTCAAAGGCATCATCCATCCCGATGGCTGCGTGCCGACGACCTGGGACCAAGATCTGCATTACCCGAAGGAGCAGTATGCCGTGAAATTTCCTGACAATCCCTTCATTAGCCGCGCTGAGTTCGGCAAACACACCGACCGTAAAAACGGCTATCCTGTGCCCTACCGCTGCTTTTACAGCAAAGACATCGGCAATCTCTTCATGGCTGGCCGCACCATCAGCGTGGACCGCCACTCCTTGGGCTCCACCCGTGTCATGCGCACCTGCGGCATGATGGGTGAGGTCGTCGGCAAGGCCGCCTGGATCTGCGTGCGCCATCACACCAGCCCGCGCGGCGTCTATGAGCAGTATCTGGACATCTTGAAAGACCTCATGAACAAACCCGGTGCCATGCGCCGCGATAGCCTGGAGGCAGACCTCTACCTACCCGCAAACGCCAAAAAGCTGCCCGAGATCGCCAGCGACAGCATTGATCCCAAAAAGCTCGAAGGCATTGTCATCGATGATGAAGATGCCGAACTCACGGGCCCCTGGAGCAAAGGCGAAGGTCTCAAACCCTTCGTCGGAGAGCACTATCGTTACAGCTCTGCCAAAGGAGCCAGCGCTCGGTTCAGCTTTGCCGTAAAGCAAAGCGGGAACTACGAAGTCCGCGCCTACTGGCAGCCCCATGAAAACCGCGCCAAGACCGCCGCAATCACCATCCTCAGCGCCGAAGGGGAAAAAACCGTCCAGGTGAACCAAAGCCAACCCGCCAGTGGCAAAAATGGTGCCCATCCTCTCGGCACCTTCAAATTTAATGCAGGCGAAGAAGCCGCCGTCATCTTCCGCACAGAAGGCGCGGGCGGAAATGTTCACCTTGATGCTGTTCAGGTCGTGCTAGTGAATTGAGGAGCTTGGATTTTACCATTTCAAGAATACTTCGCTCCATCAGGATTTGTGAAAATGGCAACAGGATGCAGGCAATGGAATAAGACCATTCTGCTGCCAAGCTCTCCAGTCCAAATCTACCCCGACAGCCAGGGTTTACCTCAGCGTGCCGCCTTGACCCCATGCCGGTGGAATGCCTCCTGCACGGCCAGCGTCACGGGGCCAGGGCAGGGCAGCGCGCGGGGGCCGATCCTCTCAATCGGATGCACATCCCGCGTGGAGGAGGTCAGAAAGGCCTCCTGGCAATGCTCCAGGAGGGATACCGGCAGCGCTTGCTCCAGGCAGGGAATGCCTGCCGCTGCACAGGATGCCAGCACCAGCCTGCGCGTCACCCCAGCTAAGCAGCCTGAGGAGAGCGGGGGCGTCATCAGCACCCCATCCACCACCACAAAGACATTCGATCCCGTGCCCTCGCACAACTCTCCGCGTGTGTTGGCCAGCAGGGCCTCCCCGTAGCCGCGCG
Organism: Prosthecobacter sp.; assembly: GCA_020216965.1. Classification (GTDB taxonomy): domain Bacteria; phylum Verrucomicrobiota; class Verrucomicrobiia; order Verrucomicrobiales; family Verrucomicrobiaceae; genus Prosthecobacter. Next base: position 4,987 of record JAIWOJ010000031.1, on the reverse strand, counting down.
CCCGGGCATCCGCCAGAGCCACCACATTTTCACCATAGGAGGTCGATTTCACACCCGCCAGCGCCCCATTTTCATGGCGCGTCCAGGGGGAGAGGCAGACACGCTCCGTCGGCGGCCAGGGCTTCAACGGCGCAGCCGTCACCAGATGCGTCCCTGCAGCTGCTCCGCGCTCAGAGCCCAGGGGACCATCGCCACTGGTCACCGTGACACGCAGCCGCGCCTCTGTCATGCCATTGGCCTCCAGCACAGCGGCCAGTGACTCTAGGTACGTCGCCTCCGGCATGGCAGCTAGGCCCATCTTTTCACAGGACACCCTGAGCCGCTCATAGTGCATCTGCGGGGCAAAAGGCACCCCTGCACGCGCCACCAGCGTCTCAAACACCCCGTCGCCGACCAGCAACCCGTGGTCAAAAGGTGAAATGCGCGCCTCCTGCGCGGGGATCAGGCTGCCATTTAGCCATAAAATGCTGCTCATGGGGCAAAAAAGCCACAATCTCAGCCAGCGCAACCTAGACCCCGCTGGCGCAAAACCCACGGCCTTCAGCCCAGATCCCGAGCCGCAACGTCCCGACTGCTTGGCAAAGCGCAACCCTTCGTCCGAATAAGGAAATGGGAATCCAGATGGCTGCTTATTTACCTCATTTTCAGAGAGATGGATGAAACCATAGAGGCATAGATCAAGTGGATGAGCTGATCTTCCTCACACACTCATTTTCTGCGTCATCTGCGGTTCCGATCTCTGCTTTTAGGTTCATCATAGCATCTCCAGCTTTTGCCGCAGGCTAGAGAGGTCAGGATCGTGGCGCGCATCCCGCCGCAGACCGCCGTCCATTTCAAAAGACTGCTTCAGCAGACGCAGTGCCTGATCCTCCTGCCCCAGCCGGGCCAGGTAGCAGCCTAGATTGTAATAATATACCGGCTTGGTGCGCAGGGCGGGTGGACCGCTGGCCAGCACCTGCAGCGCCTCAGCCGTCCGGCCTAGCTCATGCAGGCAAAAGGCCGTGTGGATGTAGCCGCCGGGCTGATCTGGCTCCACCACACAGAGCCTGCGGGCTACCTCCAGCGCCTCCGCCCAGGCATGGTCATGCATCAGGCACAAGACGCTCACCTCCAGCACGTCCGGGCGCTCATGCAGCTCCTCCGGCAGCCGGGCGAGTTCCGCCCTTGCCTCCTCATGCAGGCCCAGTTCCACATAGCCTTGTGCGGCGGTGATGCAGCGTTCCCATTCGTTCATAGGCTCCGATTTTCTGATTTCCATACGATTTGAAGAGCATCCCACGCTGCCGGACAAGTGCTTTGTCTGCCTTCACTGCTTGCGCCCTCCCCATCTGCCGCTAGTCTCGCTGGAACTTATGGCCCTCGCAAAAGCCCCCACCCCCAATCCTGCCGCTGCCCCCATCAATCAAAAGCTGACCCCGGCTGACAAAATCGGGCTTTTCCGTCAGATGATCCGCATCCGCAGGTTTGAGCAGGTCTCCCTCCAGCACTACCAGGCTGGGCGTATGGGTGGCTTTCTCCACCTTTACATCGGCCAGGAATCCGTCGCCGTCGGCTGCGTCTCCCTCATGGGAGAGCATGACCACATCATCACGGCCTACCGTGACCACGGCCACGCCCTCGCCGTCGGCATGGGCATGGATGAGTGCATGGCAGAGCTTTTTGGCAAGGCCACCGGCTGCTCCAAGGGGAAAGGCGGCTCCATGCACTACTTCGCCCCTGAGAAAAATTACTGGGGCGGGCATGGCATCGTCGCCGGGCAGACGCCCCTCGGCCTCGGCCTCGCCTATGGCCTCAAATATCGCGGCCTGAAGGGGGCAGCCCTCTGCTTCCTCGGGGATGGGGCCGTCAACCAGGGCGCATTCCATGAGTCGCTCAACCTCGCTGCCCTCTGGGATCTGCCCGTCATTTACGTCATCGAAAACAACGGCTACTCCATGGGCACCAGCCAGGCCCGCAGCTCTGCGTTTGATGAATGCCTCGCCAAGCGCGCTGAAGGCTACGGCATGAATTGGGACCATTTCCTGGGCGAAAACATCTACGAAGTCCGCGCCCGCGTCCACCAAGCCATCCAACTCGCCCACGAGCAAAGCAAGCCCAGCATCCTCGAAATCGCCACCTACCGCTGGGAGGGGCATTCCGTCGCCGATGCCAATAAACTCAAATACCGCACCAAGGAAGAGGTCGAGCGTTTCCAGCGCGAGCACGACCCCATCCAAGTCTGGAAAAACGTCCTGCTCACCGAAGGAATCGCCACCGAGGACGAGCTGAAAAAAATCGACCGCGAGGCCCAGGCTGAGGCTGAAGCCAGCGCTGATTTTGCCAAAGACAGCCCCTACCCAGAGCCCGAATCCATTTTTGAGGACGTCTATTGGGAAGTGGACAACAAAACCGAAGCCGGCCAGACCGGTCGCCACTTCTTCAACGACTAATCGCTGAAGCTCTCAAATATACTACTAAATCTTAAACTGGGAGGATGGCTACTTAATTTTTCCTTGTTTATACATTAAGCATTATTTTTTGCAACCAATGCCCTTGCTCAAAAGGATTGTGGGATAAATCGGGTGGCTCCAGATTTTTCTCTTTCCTGATTACTGGCGCATCTTTATCCCACAGGCAGGCTTCATCCTGGCTGACTGTAGCGCTAGTCAAATTCTCAAGGGAGGGCCATCCAGCATAAAGCCTTCAGGCACAGGCACAAAGCCGTGTTGCCGTTTTTTTCGCTGTAATGCAAAAGTCTTTACAGGAAACAAGATTCCTGCCAAAACGGCGAATAGTTTCGAAATAATGGGTTTTTTCCCAGAAATTTCCAGACTGGTCCCACCCCCCGCCAATCAGGAAGTAACCAACCTTTCCGCATCATGAAAAACCGTCCCTCCAGCCCATTCATGTCCAGCCTGCGCCGCCATAACAAAGCGCTTGCAAGCATGGTCTGTGCCATCACAGCGACGTGGCAGGTAGCGCAGCCCGCACTAGGTGCCGATGTCTTCTGGACCGCTGCGAGCGAAACCGATTTTCTCTGGGATAACGCCACGAACTGGAGCAGCGGCCTGCCCACACTCTCAGACACCGCTATCCTACCCTTCGCCATCCCAAACCCTGGCACACTCTCGAACCCACAGATCATCACCCTCGGCGCATCCAGTGAGGTAGGTCAGCTTCGATTCCGCAATAATTACCTCCTTTCTGGCGGCACCCTCACTCTAGGTGCAGGAGGTCTTTATGCAGAGATGGGCACCAACAGCGTCATCAGCTCCCTCATCACGGGCACTGATGGTTTGCTCAAAACGGGCGGTGGTGCCGTTCGCCTCGATAACTCCTCAAATTCCTACACCGGCACCACGACCATCAGTGGGGGTTCCCTGGTGATAGCTAACATGAGTGCTCTGGGTTCGGATACTTCTACCGTCGTCGTGACTGGCTCAGCTACCCGTAGTTTTGGCGGCGGTCAATTGGTGCTAGAGGGGGACTACTCCACAGGTATTGATTTTACAAGGGATCTTTCCCTTCAAGGTTACGGTCCAATCGCCGACCGTAGCGGTGCTCTGGCCAGCGTCGGCAGCAATTCCATCAGTGGAGCCATGACGACTGCGGTAGGCAATATTAGCACCCGCATCAACTCGACAGGTGGCATGCTCACCATCACCGGTCCCGTGACCATCAACGGCACCGCTGGCACCACCATCACCACTTTCGGCACCGTCAATTCCGCAGGCATGGGCAACACCACCGTCTCCGGCACTCTTTCTGGCACAGGCACGATTGATCACCTTGGCGCTGGTACTCTTATCCTAGCTCCCTCAAGCGCGACTGGATTTTCTGGCACCATCCGCGTCAGCGGCAGTGTCGCTAGCGGGGTGAGTACGGTTCGCGTTACCAACCCTGCCCAGCTTGGTACTAATACTGGCACCAACGATCTCTCCACTTTGGACCTCAATGGTGGCACGCTGGAAATCCGCTCCGATCTAGGAGCCTTCAATAAGAATGTCTATAACCGCGCCTCCTCTACCCTGTTCGTGGACCATGCGATCGGCAGCCAGGCCATCAACAATACCATTACCTTGGGCAACTACCGCCTATCCACCACGGACGCACAGACTGGCACCTTCACTGGACGCAACGGCACGAACCTCACCTTCACCGGCACCGTCACGCCCCAGACCGCGGGCACCTCACAGACCATCACCAACAACATGAACGGCACCCTGACGTATGGCAGCACTGTGGCCTGGGGAACATCGGATGGCACAGTCCGCTCCCTCACGGTGGGGGGCAGCGGCAACACCGTCATTAGCGGCAACTTGCTCGCTACACCTGGCGCAGCACACGTTTTCACGAAGGCTGGCGCTGGTACGGTCAGCCTGGGTGGGGCTGCCTCCACCTACACGGGAGCCACGAACATCAACGGCGGCACGCTCCAGATTGCCCACTTTGGTTCCATCAACAACAACACCGCCAATGTTAACATAGGCAGCACAACGACGGCAGGCACCCTCAGCATTAGCGGCAACAACCTCACCACTGCCCAAGCTACCACCAGCAAGGTTATCAACCTAGCCGGTACCACCGGTGGAGCCACCTTACTTGCCAACCAGACAGGCACCAGTCCTGCGCTCACATTTAATGCCGCTTTCACAGCTAGCGGAGCCGGTGCCAAGACACTAACTCTGGGGGGGCAGCAACACGCTCGACAACGTGATCAATGGTGCGGTTGTGGACAACGGCGGCTCGAATACCACCGCCATCACGAAAACCGACCTAGGTACTTGGGTACTTGCGGGAGTGAATACCTACACAGGTGCTACTTCCATTCTCCAAGGAACCTTGAAGATTCGCTCCAACAATGCCGCCTCCACCATTATTGCGGACGCTTCTCCCATTAACCTCGGTGTTAGTGGAAATGTGCAGCAATCGGGCGGCGTGATCGAGTTCATAGGCCGCAATGGCTCTGCCACCACAGAAGCTCTTGGGGCTCTCGTTCCGCTTACGG
>JAIWOJ010000030.1 GCA_020216965.1 Prosthecobacter sp. | reverse complement strand
CGTAGGGCGTGCCATGATACACCACCAGCGGCTCGCCGTTTTCGTCCACGACTTTGGAGACGGAATCCGGGTTGACGGCATCTCCTTTGGCTAACCCTTCCCAATCCCCGAACCATTCTTTGAACCGCCTTGTCCGCACGGCTACCCACTGTTCTTCATTCAGCTTGGAGGGCTGGCCGTTGGGGGCTTTCATCCATGTGCCGTCGGCCTGGGCGCGGCGCTTGATCTCGGCCTTTTCAGCCTCGATCTCGGCCAGCACTTCTGGCCGCGGCGTGCCGTCGGGCAGCAGGTCGGAGGGTTGCAGGGAGAGGGCCGCGGCTTCCGGGGTGGCGAGCCAGGCTGCCAGATCAGACGGATTGGACAAATCGGGGCGCAGGCGGCGGCGCGCATCCGCCATGATGGCTTTTGCGGCCAGGGCGGCGGCCACGCGGTCGGTGAAGCGGGTGGCGAGGTCTCCCCATTTGCCGCGCAGGAAATTCCAGACGGCTTCTTTGAGGGCTTCCCAGGCTTCAGACCATGGGCCTTGGGCGTCCAGCTTTTGCGCCAGTCGCACGGCCATTTCTTCTGGCATGGCATCCTGGCGGTAGCGCAGGGCTTCGACTTCGGCGCGGATGTCGGGGTGGGCGGAGAGGGCTTTGAGAAGGCGCTTCCAAGCTCGTTGAACGGGTGCGGCGGCATCGCGGTAGGACTCGTGAGCCAGCTCGTGTTCTAGGTTCCAAAGAGCGTCTGCTTCGCTTTCGATGAAGGCGGCGTTGATCCAGACTTTGCCGCCCTGAACCTTGGCCTTCCAGTGGCACTTGCCTTTGGAGTGGGATGCGTCGGGCGCGCTCGGCGATGTGCCAGGCTCCGGCGCGGTATTGCTGGGTTGCGCCCTTCCACCGTGGCGGCAGTTTTTTCCGGGTAGGGTGGGGGCACCCCTTTCCCAAAAAAACTTTGGATGCCGTGTGGTGCTTTATTCCTGCCGCGCCACTATGCTGATGGGCTTTTCCCAATCGCAGGTCATTTCTGACTTTTTGAGAAACGATCTATTCCAGATTCCCAAGCCCAAAGGGTGCGGGAAATGATCTGATGCCCGAGAAGGATGACCGATTTTGCGATCACCCCTGCGTCGGAGTGCTGCTCTCTGCCGCCTTCTCAAAGGCAGCCAAGCGCTTCTCTAGACGTGAGAGCCGGTCCATCAACTCGGGGAGTCGCGCCTGGGCCACCATGGCCTTGCGCCCTTCGATCAATGGTCTGGCGGGATAGCCTGTGTAGGCACCGGGTTGGGTGATGCTTTTGGTCACTCCAGACCTAGCTAGCAGTGTGACTTGGTTCGCGATTTCAAGGTGCCCCGCGATGCCTGTCTGCCCTGCGATGGTGACGTAATTTCCGATCCTGACACTGCCGGCGATCCCGACGTGAGCGACGACGATGCAGTGCTTTCCTATGACGACGTTGTGGCCGATCTGCACCTGGTTGTCGATTTTTGTGCCCTCACCGATCCAGGTGCGACCAAAGCGCGCGCGATCAATCGAAGTGCAGGCACCTACCTCGACATCATCGTCCAACTGCACGATGCCTACTTGGTCCACCTTGGCATGGCGGCCTTTGACAAATTCGTAACCAAACCCATCTGAGCCTATGACGCTGCCGCTATGAATGGTGACCCGGCAGCCCAGCACACAGCGATCTGCAATCGTGCAGTTCGCGTGCAAAAGGCAGTCCTCCCCGATGCGTACGCCCTGGCCGATGCAGACGCCCGCATGAATCGCCGTGCCCGCACCAATGCTGACATCATCCCCGATGACTACCCCAGGTCCGATCGAGACCTTCAGCGGGTCAAACACCGCTTTGGGGGAGACCACCGCAGAGGGATGCACCCCAGGAGTAAAATCGCGTGCTGGAGGGCCAAAATGGCGGATGACGGAGGAAAAGGCAAAGGTGGGGTTTGCCACGCGCACGAGAGCTTTGCCCTCGAGTGGCTCTGCAAAGTCTGGCCCTACCAAGACCGCAGAGGCACGGCTGGTCTTTAGCGCGGTGAGATACCTGGCATTGCCAAGAAAGGTCACATCCCCAGGTTCTGCCTCAGCCACCGAGTTCAAGCCTGTGACGATCCCATCTGGATCCCCCTGGATGAGTTCTCCACCAACGAGTTCGGCGAGGTGCTTGTGGGTCATTTTCTGGCTCATGAAAAGTGGATGGGGTGGGCTTGGGAGAAATGGGTAATAGCGGCAAGAAAAAGGCACGCCACCCAGGAAAGGGGCGTGCCCAGAGACTGAGGGGCAGGGACGGACTATTTTTTCTCCTCCGCCTTTGCGGCTGAGGCGGGTGGAGCGCTCTTGTTCAGCTCCAGAATGATCTGGTCGGTGATATCTACGGCATCCTTGTAGTAAATCAGGATGGGCACGGTGGAGAGGCTCATGCCAGATTTGTCGAAGATGAAATCGTAGCCATCACGTTTTGCGAGATCACGGACGACCACCAAGATTTCATCATAGATGCCTTTGCGGATCTGCATGTCCTCCTGCTTGAGCTGGTTAGTGCGCCGGTTTTGGGCCTCGCCGATTTCTTGTTCGAGGGAACGCAGTTCCTTACCTTTTTCCTCAAATTCGACGGCCTTTTTCGCACGCGCATCAGGGGTCAGGATCGGGTCTCCGGCCTCTTTCTTGAGCTTCTGCATCTCCGTCATCAGGTTTTTATAGACGGACCAGCGGTCATTCATCTCCTTCTGGGCTTTGTCTATATTGTTCTTGAACTTATCAGCAGCATCCTTGGTTTTATGAAATTCCGAGAATGCTTTGGACATATCGACAACGCCGAATTTGAGGTCGGCTGCCTGAAGGGTAACAGTGGCTAGGGCGAGAAGCAGTAAGGGGCGGATCATACGGTGGCTGGTTGGCGACGAGGCGGAGAAGAGTTGGTTGGATCAGAAGCGGTAGCCCATGTTGAACTGGAAGCGCGGGCTATCGCCCACAAAGTCGTCATCTGAAGGCTTGATGACTGGCAGACCGAGGTCAAGGCGGATGGGACCGACCGGCAGGAAGAGGCGCACCCCGATACCCACGTTGGAGTAGATTTCGCCGTCGCCAATGATCGGCCCGCCGTTGCGGATGCCAGCGGCATTTGTGCCCGCGGCTGCATCGATATCAGACTGGATCATGCCGACATCCCAGCATACTGCGCCGCGCACTTTTTCCATGATCGGGAAGGAAAATTCCACCGAACCGAAGAGGGACACGTTTCCACCGATAGGCTCACCGACACTGTCCTTCGGACCCGCATCGCGATAATCAAAGCCACGGAGGTTGTAGGCACCACCGAGGAACTGGCGCTCAAAGATGGGCACATTGTCGCCGCCCCAGTTGTCCACCCAGCGAGCCATGCCCTCAATGCTCAGGATCGTATCTCCTGGGAGGCTGAAGAACTGCTGTCCACCGATATTGGCACCATAGACCTCGACATCACCCCCCAGACCGGAGGCCATCAGTCCCGCCTCAAACTTGTGGCCCTTGCGTGTGATGAAGACGCTATCGCGAGTATCGTGGACGAAGTTCAGTTCCACCTTGCTCACGATGTAGTCACCGTCCTCGTTGCGGAGAAGCTGGGTCGCGTTATCGCTGGGCCCCTGGTCCACATCGATGGTGGTCTGCTGGATCGTGTAAGTGCCCTCAATGTAGGCGTTTTTGCCAATCGGCTTGCGCAGGCCGATGGAGCCCCCGGCATTGATTTGGTCATACCGGTTGGAGAGGTAGAAGAGGTTTTGGTAAAACAGGCTGACCGTCAGGGCTAGCTTTTGGCCGAGGAACCAGGGCTCTGTCCAACTGGTGTTGAAAGATGAGGTGCGAATCCCGTAGCGGAGGTTGAGGTTAAAACGCTGACCTGCGCCGCGGAAGTCTTTCCAGTCAGCGATGTCAAAGTTCGTCTGCGTCACATCCACAAAGCCTACGAGGCTGTCCACAGAGCTGAAACCGGCACCAAAATTCACGGAACCGGTAGGCTTCTCAGTCACGTTGACCTCGACATCCTTAAACCCGGCCACTTCGGTATCGACGGGGCGGATGGTGAGGGGATTGGGCTCACCTTTGATCTCAAAGTAGTTCATGTTCTCCAAGGTCGTTTGGGCGGCCTCGAGTTGGACGGTATTCAGCGGATCGCCAGGGGCGAAAGGCAGTTCGCGACGGATCACCTCATCTTTGGTTTTGACGTTCCCACTGATGTTGACTTTGCGGATGAAGGACTTAGAGCCCTCGGTGACACTGAAAATGACGTTGAGCTTGCCCGGACCGGCATCGGTTAGCTGGGTGTCCACACGAGCGTCCGCGTAGCCACGGGAGCCATAGTAATCACGGATCATTTTCTCATCCCCACGGACGTCTGAACCGGAGTAGGGGAAACCTGCCTCGGTGCGGATGGCGGGGGTGAGCTCGTCCTTGGTGAAAATCGTGACGCCACGCAGGTCCACGGAGGCCACATCATACTTGCCACCTTCAACGATCTCAAAAATCAAGGCGGTGCTTTTGGCATCCAGAGGCTCGCGCCGATAGCTGACTTTGGCATAGACGTAACCTTCATCCTGGTAGGCCTCCTGAATGGCGGCGACGTCATCGATTACCGTCTGGTTGTCCAGCTTGCCTGCCTTGCCCCAGAGGCGGTAGAAGGTGCGCTCTTTGCTTTTGATCTTGCTCTTGAGTTTGCGGGAGCTGATGGCGGTGTTCCCCTCAAATCGGATTTCACCGATCAAGCCGCGGGCTCCTTCTTCGATTTTATAGACGACACTGGAAAAGCCTTCTTTGGAGGAAGGTGCTACATCGTAGGTCACGAGCACGTCAGAGAAGCCTTTCTTTTCATACAACTCACGAATCTTTTGCTGCCCGGCGGTCAGTTTTGCGTCGTCCACTGGATCACCTGGGGAGACCTCGATCTCTTCCCGAAGCTTTTTGTTGTCGAAAGCAGCGTTGCCTAGAAAGCTGATCTCACTGATCGCACCTCGACCAAGCAGGGTAACGATGACCTTGACACCACCGGGGGCATTGACGGCCTGGATGTCCACATTTTCGACAGCGCCAGTGGCGTACAGGGTGCGGATGTCACGCTCAACGGCCTCATCCGTGTAGGGCTCTCCCACGCGGGTGGACATTTGGGCGCGCACGCGGTTGGGGTCGAGGGTTGCTGCCCCCTTAAAGACCACGTCCACTTCGCGGACGATCCGCTTGCCTGAGGCCGCCGATGAGTCGAGGGCGACCTGGCTGAGGGCCGTTGGGGCAGAGGTAGTGAGGACGCAGGTGGTCAGCAGGGCGCACAGGGCGGAGTATTTCGGGAGAGTGGCACCGGACATATGCAAGATGGGATAGAACGAGGAGGACAGGAGCAGCTAGGACGCGCCCATGAAAGTGCAGTAATGCGGGTACGCCCAAGGTACGTCAAGGTGGAATATGCCTGTTTCACCCATGGCACTAGCCAGGGGAGGATGCTTAACCGCCCGGCTTTAGCGGAAAAGCTCGCGGAAAAAGCCCTTGGTCTCCGTGCGGGCGCGGTCTGTCCAGTTCCATGCTTTGCGCGCGGCTTTTTTGACGGCCCTAGCAGCGCGCTCACCTTCGCTACCTTCGGAGGGTGCGGGTGGGTTGGCACCGATTTTTGGAGTCCAGTCCTGGAAGATCAGGGCACCGCTTTCGCCAGAGACGACGACGAAGCCGCATTCGTGTCCGGTTTCATCCAGCAAGGCCATGCCCCACTCGGGGGCTCCCGTGACGGCGTTTGCAGCGAGCTGGTAGTCAATGCTAACAAAGGTGACCTGGGCGAGCGCTGCGGCTTTTGCAGCGGTGAAGCGTGCCTCTGCACTGCGAACGCGCAGGCGGCCAAAATCAAGGGTGCGGCTCGGCGCAGGGGAGAGCACCTTGGCTCCGGCACCCGCAGGCTCAGCGAGCCAGCCTGAGGCTTGGAGGCGAGCGGAGATGCGCAACTGCTCTTGGGGGCGAAAAGCATCCTGCGCATAGACGGTCCATTCGGCAGGTTCGGCGGTTTTGGCGGTGCCTTTGAGCAAAAGGATCCCGTTGGCGGTCGCGCTGCCGAAGCGCGAGGCCACGGCCGTATAAATTTCAGGATTGGCGGAGGCCGAGGCTAGGAAGCCATAAAAGGCAAGGAGGGTGAGTGAGCGTCCTTTCATGTGAGGCGGGGTTACCGACCCATTTTGGGGCTGCGGAGCCGTCTGGCAAGGCGGCAGTTGGGGTGGTCAGCCGCTTATTCTCTGACGGGCCCGATGTAGTGTCCTAATTTTCCAAACATGGCACGGCACTGGTTTTCCAGTTCGTTGAGGGTGCGACCGTCCAGCAGGATGCCCAGGTGCTTCTCTGCTACCTTGTCGGGCGGGGTGCCGTCTGGGGGTTCAGGTGGCTTGGGTGCCTGAGGTGGAGGGGAGGGCGGGGTGAGCGTCACTGGGTAGGAGACGCGCCCATCAGGTAGTTTTTCGACGCCTGGCTGCCTCAAAAATGCGGCGATCTCCCGCTCATAGGCATCATAAGCAGGGCGCAGCTTCTCCACTTCCTTTTTGTAGGCATCCACTTCGTTCCAGAAGACTTTCCACTTGGGTACCTCGGCATGTACGGCATCCAGGTAGCGCTGGAGGGGCAGCCCCTGACGATCACGGACGAAAAAGTAGGCAAGCAGTTGACTGGAGTAGTAGCGACTAGCGAGTTCCTCTTCCGTAATGGTTGGAGGTGGGGTAATGACCTGAACGACTTGGCTCGGCATCTCAGGAACGCGTGCAGGGATGGCGGGCCTGACACCTGGGACCTGCGCTGGATAGGGCCGCGTTTCCCCTGGCGCGAGGGGTTCATTTTCCTCAGGCATCTCGGGCTCAGGCATGACGGGCGGCGCGGCGACGGGGGCTCTTTCGGTCATGCTGCGCGTGACGGTCCACAGCTGCTTCACGCCCAGCCAGCGGCCCTGGTTCATCATGCGTGCTGCTAGACCACGAAAACGCTTCGTTTTGGCTTGAAAGATGGTGTGATCTTCCGCCACCCGAAACTCCCCCGTTTTGTAGGGCAGATTGGAGGTATATTCCGCCAGCCCCTCTACCAGCCAGATGGGCATGTAGGGCACGATGGTGTGCATCATTTGGTGGGTGATCTCGTGGGTGATGGTGTCGTTGTTGATGGCTCCCTTGCGAAAGTAGCCAGAGGCACCTGCATTGCCTGCCACACCGATCTCTTCGTAGGGGATGTGAAAGAGCTTGTCTTTCATGGAATACAGCCCCGCTGACCAGGTGGGCGCGCCTGTGGCTAGGTAGGCAGCGCGGTTGACGTGCAGTCTAGCTTCAAACTTGGTCCGGCCCTCTTCTGGCCTAGGCTGGATGCCCCATGGCATCTGCCGCACCAGTTCATAGGTTCCCTCAAAAGCACGAGATACATCTTTGAGCAGGGCGGTGCCTAGCTTCTCCGTGGTCTTGAAGCGAAAGTGGGCAGATTCGTAAATGTAATCGCCAGGCTTTTCCTGCACGGCACGCATTTCTGAGTTGAGGAGGGACTCTTTCACCACGTCGGGCATTCTGCGCTTCTCAGCGGTTGGCTGTCGGGGCTGTGGTCGTGGTTCCTGGGCCTGCACCCAGGCTTGGTCTGCGGCAGAGAGCCCAGCGAGGGGCACGGTTGCCTGCCTACCGCCTGCCAGCAGGAGGCGCACTTGGCCGTTTTCTATCCCGCCAAAGTCGGCTTCCACGGTGCGGCCATCTTGGCTGGTCCACGTTCTCGGCTCGGCAGATGCTGTGGTGCACACCAGCGAGAGGGCGGCCAAGCGCGTAAGCGTTTTCATGACATGAGGTTAGGCGCTAAGCGCAAGGTCGCAAGCCTGTTCTTCAGGTAGCGTCTAAGGCGGCGGAAAAACGGGCGATGAGATCGCCCGCATCCTCTAGCCCGGCGGAAACACGGATCAGGTGCGATGGCACGCCACATTCGGCAGCCCATGCCAGCTCATCATAATGGGCCAGCAGGGTGTAAGGGCAGACCAGGGTGAAGTTGGTGCCTAAGCTAGGCCCCTTGCAGACACGCAGGGCATCATAAAAGCGCGGGCTTGTGGCCCCTGCATCCTTGAGCAGGAAGGAAAAAAGGCAGCCATACCCACCGCCTACACGCCGGATGAACTCGTAGCCCGCCCCACCCTGCTCACGCGCATGCCAGACTTTCTCTACCTTGGGCTGGGCGCGCAGCCAGTCTGCCAAGATCAGGGCGTTTTGGCTCATCTTTTCTGCCCGCTGGGTAAAGTCCCGGCTGTTCTGCTCCAGCGCCACCGCATCCCCACGCCAGAGAGCATGGTCAGCATGGGCACGAAGGTAGCTAGAAAAAGCCGCATGATGGCGAGATGCCCGGTTCAGGACCACGCTACCCGCGAGCACGTCACCTTTGCCAGAGAAGCTCTTCGTCAGGCTGCTGGTGACGAGGTCTGCCACACGCATGGCATCTGCATGCACGGGGGTAGAGATCGTGTCATCGGCGATGATGGGCACCTCTGACTGGCAGGCAGCGCGCAGCGCTAGCAGGCGCTCTAGGTCCACGCAGCGCAGGAGGGGATTGCTCGGCACCTCACAGAAGATGCCTGCCAGGGGCTCTGTGCGTAGCAGGGTAGCTAGTTTTTCGTATTCTGCTGGCTCCGTCAGTGGCAGGAAATGAGCGCCGCTGCCAAAGATCTGCTGCAGCTTCAGCACATCCACATAGGGAAAATCCAACTGAGCCGTTTTACGCCCTGGGAAGAGCGCGGTAAGCATGCGGTGGACGGCAAAGTTGGCCGCCATTCCAGAGGGGAAAAGGAAGACATCTTCCGGCTGCTGCCCGTGCAGTTCTGCGAGCCGGAGACGCACAGCCTGGCTGGCAGCGGCACCCCCCTCCTCCGTCACCTGACTGCGTATCTTGCCTAGGGCGTCACAGGCTTGGCGTGTGCTGACGATCTCTCCGCAGAAGCGCCAAAACGCGCGTGCCCTGGCATGGGCTGCCTCTGGGAAAAGTGTCACGCCGAGGTCCTCACGCCACTCACTCACGCGTCCGTTGAAGCCATCGCGCGCGATGAACTCCGCACAGCGCTCTGCGTGCACGCGGCGCGGAAAGACAAGGCACCTCTCTCCGGGCTGTGCGAGTTCTTCCTCCGCGACGGCAAAGAGCTCTCCCACCGCTGGTGGGCAGCAAAATCGCGGATACCCAGAGCGGAACTTGGACACTACCTCAGGGTCCTTTTCTTCATAGCCGATGACGTGCCGCCATAGCGGTAAGCTGACGCTGACGCCAAACTCATCATCTGGCAGCGGCGAGCCCAGGCTATCCGCCTGCCATAGGGGGTGGTGAAGAAGATCGCTCATGAGGCAAGGCCCCAGGCTCTACCACGCTGAACTAGGGAAGCTAGTGGAAGTACAGGCACCCCACTTTCCACAAGGTGGAAACGCTGAACGCGGCTGCCCCAGCTTGCCCCTGCTCCCCGCAGAGAAGCGTGCTACAGCACCGGGAACTTTGGCATCAGAGCTGAAACGACGGCCTCTCACGGGCGTTTGTCCTACCCTCATGCGCCTCATTCACACTCTCTCGGCCCTGCTGTGCCTCACCTGCAGCCTCTCCCAGCTCACCGCTAGGCAGCCCAACATCATTTTCATCTTGGCAGATGACTTGGGGCCTGGTGACCTAGGTGCTTATGGGCAGCAGCGCATCAAGACGCCCCACCTCGACCGCATGGCGGCTGAGGGCATGAAGCTCACCCGCCACTACTGTGGGAATGCTGTCTGTGCGCCCTCACGCTCTGTGCTGATGACGGGCCTGCATCCCGGCCATACCTACATCCGCGACAACCGCGGTGTGGCCGATCTGAAAAACAAGGATGCGCACGGCATCCCCCTCACCGAAGGGCAGCACCCGATCCCCGACCAAGCCCTGACGCTGGCTGAGGTCATGCGTGGTCTGGGCTATGCCACCGGTGGTTTTGGCAAATGGGGTCTCGGCGGGCCCACCAGCACCGGTGCGCCCCTCCGCCAGGGTTTTCAGCGCTGGTTTGGCTACAACTGCCAGGGTGTGGCGCACAATTTTTACCCCGTCTATCTCTGGGATGACGACAAGACCCTGCTGCTGAAAAATCACGATTTTTCTGCGCACGACACACTGCGTCCAGACGAGGATCCAGCGCGTCCCGAAAGCTACCAGCGCTTTCAGGGCACGGAATACTCTGCCGACCTCATCGCCGAGCAGGCGCTCGCCTTCATCCGGCAGCACAAGGACCA
>JAIWOJ010000029.1 GCA_020216965.1 Prosthecobacter sp. | reverse complement strand
GGTACTGCTGGGTGAAGAAGGTCCGAAGTCTTTCTGGGCAGACTCCCTGGCTGAGGATGAGTGGTACATAGCGGATCTGGTAACCGGCATTCAGGGTCAGCAGGCCAGTGTTCACATCCTCAGAGCATTCCACCAGCGGGAACCCGCCGATGTCATCGATGGCCTTGCGCCGATACACGGCACAACTGCCGCTGCATCCGGCTAGGCCCAGCCGCTCCCGTAGCCGCTGCACGATGCGGTAGTAGAGTTCTTGGTTGTAAGCTGCAGCGCGCTGTAGGTTGTTGATGCCCTCCGTGGTGAAGTGCTGCGGGGTCTGCACGATGGAGACGCGGTCATCTTCCTCGTGGTAAGGCATCAGGTGCTGCAGCCAGTCCGTCCGTGGGCAAAAGTCGGCATCAAAAATGGTGAAAAAGGGCGCGCTGGAGGCACCGCTGCGTAGGGCATAGTTGAGATTGCCTGATTTTTTGCCTACCCCTGGGTCCGTGCGGCGCACATAGAGGCAGCCCGCAGCCTCCGTCGCAGCTTGGATCTGGGCAGCGTGGGTGGGGTCTCGGGTATCATCGCACAGGAGCACTTTCACCAGGTAGCGTCCATTGCGGTTGGCATCCCGCATGGCGCAGACGTGGCGTAGGGTGTTGCGGATGATCTCGATCTCTTCACCACAGGTGGGCACGATGACATCGACGGCGATTCGGGTGCTTCTGGCGGCGGCACGTTGTCGGCGCTTTTCGTGCGCCTGCATGTCGTAGGTTTTGACGAAAAGAGAGCCGAAGATGTTGGTCATCAGTGGCACCATCATCAGGAACATGAAGGCGATGAAAAAGAGCATCACGGGCCGCTCTTGGTGGATGTAGAGTAGCCAGCCCAGAGAGGCCGTGATGGCCAGGAAGCCGGCGGTGCTGTACACAGCCTTGCGTGGGTTGATGAGGGAGGTCACCACCGGATCTGCTGGGGGGGCGGGCAGGGTCATCACGGCGGCAGATGCTGTCGAGGCCCGCCGTCTTGTCAGTCATCAATCCGCTTATTTCTAGAGTAGAATTTTCCCTCCATGTGTCGGGCCTGTGCCTTTTTCCCGGACTTGAGGGGTTGCATTCCCAGGGCAGCGCCCGAAGGTCAGCGCTTTCCTCTTCTGCTATTTTCCCCATGCCCGACTGGCTCGCTGTCATCATTCTCGGTATTATTGAAGGCGTTACGGAGTTTTTACCGATCTCCTCCACGGGGCATCTGCTGATCCCGCAAAACCTGGGCTGGCTGCCCAAGCAGGGAGACCTCTTCGATGTGGTAATCCAGAGTGGTGCGGTGCTGGCCGTGTTGGCGGTCTTTACCAAGCGGGTGCGGCACCTCTTGACCACCCTGCGTGAGCGCGCTACCCAGGACTACCTGATGAAGCTGGGGCTGGCGTTTGGGCTCACGGCAGCAGGTGGCTTGGTCCTCAAAAAGATGCAGATCCAACTGCCTGAGACCGTTCAACCTGTGGCCTGGGCGACGCTGATTGGCGGGGTTCTGATCCTTATTTTGGAGCGCTGTCATCGTGGCCGCCGGGGGGCGGAGCAGATCACCTGGAAGGTGGCTGCGGCGGTCGCTGCGGCGCAGCTCCTGGCGGCAGTTTTTCCAGGCACTTCGAGGTCTGGGGCCAGCATTTTGATGGCGATGGCCTTTGGCATCGCCCGGCCAGCGGCGACGGAGTTCTCTTTCCTCCTGGGCATCCCCACGCTGATGGCGGCGGGGGGGCTAAAAATCGCCTCGGCCTGGCTGGAAGGGGAGGCCGCAGGGATTGATTGGGGGATGCTAGCGCTGGGCACTGCCGTTTCTGCGGCTTCCGCCTTCCTGGTGGTGCGCTGGCTCATTCATTTTGTGCAGAGTCATACCTTTCATGGCTTTGCGTGGTACCGTATCATCTTGGGCGTGCTGCTGTTGGTTTTGGCAGCGGTAGGAAAATGAAACCTCAGCTCAGGAATGCTCATGTTTGACCTGGTAAGGGGCTTTTTTCGCCGCACGGTCTTTAAGACCATCCGTTTCCTCAAGCACCCGAGGAAGCTGAAGCAGAGTGGGGTGATGCGCTGGTTTGCCCTGCATTTTTTAAACAAGCGGGTCTGGAAACCTACGCAGCACACGCTGGCAGGTGGCGTGGCCGTCGGCACCTTTATCACGCTGCAATTACTGCCCATCCAGATGCCCTCTGCCACGGTGCTGGCTGCGATTTTCCGTGTGAATATCCCCGTTGCCATCGTCATGTGCTGGGCCAGCAATCCCTTTACCCTGGCTGCCCTGGTGCCGCTGGAATACAAAGTGGGAAAATGGGCGCTGGGCCTGCTGACCAAGGTGCCCACGACTCCATTCCCGAGCCATCTGCCCACGGATGTCGCTGGCATGTGGATGGCGCTGAAGGAGCACGCACCCGTCATGCTGTTTGGCGGTGTCGTCCTCGGGGCGGTCCTGGCCCCCATCGCCTACGCGCTGACTTATTTGAGCTGGGGCTGGCTTCAGCATTGGAACCGGGATCGGCATGAGCCCCGCCTGCCGCTGCGTCAGGAGAGGGAAGAGTGAAGCCGGATGCCGCTTATCTCAGAGCAGCAACGCCCCTATTGCCTGGAAAAGCGGCACCTGGGCTCAGCCCTCCAGGTGCTGGTAAAATGCCTCCGTTTCGGCGGCGTCAGGCACGACTTCAATGAGGCAGGCACCTTCTGGCAGGTCTAGGAGCTGCTCTGGGCGCGTGGCGTGGACATAGGCCAGCCCCCACATTTCTGCCCATGGCGCGAAGCTGACCCGGTGGCGATTTTCCATCACCTGCCGTGCTTCCTCAGGCAGGGCGCGCAGGCTTTTCACCCTGGCAAAGATCTGGCCGCCGCCGTTGTTGATGACGACGAGGCGGCGGTTCCCCTGGGGGAGCTGGGGCATGATCCAGGGGGCCGCTAAATCGTAGAGGGCACTGAGGTCCCCCAGGATCAGCCAGCTAGCACGCACGCTGGCACTGACGCCTAGCCAGGTAGAGACCAGCCCATCGATGCCGTTGGCTCCGCGGTTGGCGTAAAATTCCACGCCCTGCTCCGGGGTGGCCATGGCGAGGTTCATTTCCCGGATGGGTAGGCTATTGCCGATGAAAACGCGGTCAAAGGCGCTGAAAACAGAGGCGATTTGCCGCATCCAAGCGGGCTCTGAGAGGGGGAACTGGCTCAGCGCTTCCTCCATGATCGTGGGCGGGCCATGGCAGGCTGCCGGTGCCAGGGCGCGCCCTGCGAGCCGCTGCAGGGCACTCCAGGGCAAGGTCTGCACATGCTCTTGCCGGGCTAGGCCAGGAAAGGGCTGGCGGGAGATATTGGTGACCCAGATGTCAGGGCGATTTTCCAGATCCCGCCACCAGCGGGAGGAGGGCACGCCACCGATGCGGATGACCTGGCGCATGTTGAGCGCGCGAAAAGTCGCCTCAGCCGCAGGCAGCAGCAGGTGGCCTAGGTCAGGCCGATCCGGCCAGTATCCCCACAGGTTGGAGGTCGCCTCTGCGAGGATGGGCAGGCCCAGCTCTCCCAGCACAGGGGCCGCCTCCCGCGCCTCCAGCGGGTGCAGCCCACAGGCGATCACGGCGGTGGGCTCACCTGATAAAACGAAATCGCGGGCGCTAGGTGGCTTGAGCGGCGGCGGTGGCGGGTGTTTCAAAAAATCGATCCCGCTCTGGCTCACCTCCAGGGGTTCATCCAGGCAGACATTGATATGCAGTGGCCGGTTCGCCAACCGGGTAGGCCAGGACAGGCTGGCCCCCTGCTCTACATCCACACAGGCACTGACGTAAGGGCCGAAGAGGTCTTTTTGCTCAATGGCCTGCGGTGCGCCGCTGCCACGAAAGCGCCGTGGCCGGTCTGCCGTGAGCAGGACGAGGGGGAGCCCCTGGTAATGCGCCTCAATGACGGCGGGCAGCAGCTCTGCCGCAGCCGTGCCAGAGGTGGTGAGCACAGCCACAGGCACGCGGTCTGCCTGGATGCGCCCGAGGGCAAAAAAAGCCGCGCAGCGTTCCTCAAAGAAACTCCAGACCTTCACCCCATCACTCTCCAGGATGGCGGCCAGCAGGGGGGCATTGCGCGCCCCTGCTGCCACACACACCTCAGCCACCCCCAGCCGTGCTAGGGCAGTGAGGGTAGAGCGGATCAGCAGGCTTTTCATTCCGTGGCGGGAGCTTCCACCAGCGGCTTCAACACACGCAGCGCTGGCAGGTCGTGCAGGATATTCTGGCTACGCATCAGCGTCTCTCCCACCAGCAGGGCATCTGCGCCACAGCGGGCGAGGCGCTCGGCATCCTCCACGGTCTTGATGCCGCTTTCGGCCACGAGGATGATGTCATCCGGTACCTCTTCCGCCAGGGCTTCTGTGGTGGCGAGATCGACGGTAAAGCTCTTCAGGTTACGGTTGTTCACCCCGATGATGCGCGCCTCTGTCGCCAACGCGCGCTCCAGTTCTGCCAGGTCATGCACCTCTACGAGCGCGTCGAGCTGAAAAGTGTGCGCCACCTCCAGTAGGTGCTCCAGGCTGGGCTGATCTAGCGCCGCCACGATGAGCAGGATGGCATCTGCGCCCGCGACCACGGCTTCATAGATCTGCGCTTCGTGGATGATGAAGTCCTTCCGCAGGCAAGGGATGTCCACCTGCTCCCGGATCAGCGTCAGGTAGTTGAGGTGCCCTTGGAAATATTTTTCATCGGTCAAAATCGACAGCGCACTGGCACCTGCCTTTTCATAGCCTCTGGCAATCGCTAGCGGGTCAAAATCCGCAGCGATGGTGCCTGCTGAGGGAGAGGCGCGCTTGACCTCTGCGATCATTCCTAGCCGGGTCGGGTCCGCACGCAGGGTATCAGCCAGGGAGCGGAAGTCATCCCGCAGCGTCGCGGCAGCGCGTAGTTTTTCCGAGCGCGGCAGCAGCTTCTCTACCTCGGTGCGCTTGTGGGCGATGATTTCGTCCAGTTTGTTCATGGGCCGCCGATCATGGGGCGCGATGGCCCGCGTGCAAGGCGCATTGGCAGGGGATGAGAAGAAGGATGGCGTGGGGATCCATCGGGATGGCGAAGTGTGGGCAGATGGGTGTTTCTGCCTGCGACAGGACTGCGGAATCAGGGATCAACCCACCTCCAACACGCCGCTGCTGTCGCCGACTTTTTCGGCGCGCACGCCCATGCGGTCGAGCATAGAGAGGTACAGATTGGTCATCGGCGTCTCACCTGGGAGGACGATGCGTTTGCCAGGCGTCCAGGTGCCACCGGCACGTCCGGCGACGAGGATGGGCAAGTTGTCGTGATTGTGGCGGTCGGGGTCGCCGATGCCGCCGCCCCAGACGATCATGCTGTTGTCCAAGAGGGTGCCGTTTTCGCCGTCTTTGGTGTTTTTGAGCTTATCGAGGAAATACCCAAGCTGGCGGAGGTAGAAGCGGTCAATTTTGCCCAGCTTGGCGAGTTTGGTGGGATCTTTCTGGTGATGGGAGATGCCGTGATGGGCATCTGGCACGCCAATGTCGGGGAAACTGCGGTTGCTGCCATCATGGGCGAGCATGAAGGTGGCGATGCGGGTGGTATCCGTCTGGAAGGCCAGCGTCAGCAGGTCAAACATGACCCGGATGTGCTCCTCATAGTTGTCAGGCACGCCCTCTGGGATGGGCACGTCTTTGGGGAGATTGGCGGCGAATTTTTCAGCGCGTTCGATGCGCATTTCGATATCGCGCACGGACTCGAAGTACTCGTCAATCTTGCGTTTGTCAGTACCGTTGAGCTTGCTCTGGAGGCTTTTTGCCTCACCCAGGACGGTATCGAGGATGCTTTTTTGCAGGCGCTGGCGGCGGGCTCCTTCGGCACCGCGTGCGCCGGAGGCACCGTAGCCAAACAGGCGCTCAAAGACGAGGCGCGGGTCCATCTCAGGAGCCATGGGCATGGTCTCATTTTTCCAGGATAAATTGAACTGGTAAGCGCAAGAGTAGCCGCTATCGCAGCGCCCCGCACTGCGCTGGCCGTCGGTGCTGAGTTCTAGAGAGGGCAGGCGGGTGAGGTGGCCGATTTTTTGTGCGGCGATCTGGTCCACGGAAATGCCGAGATGAATATCGGCCCCGGCGGTCTTTTTGGGCATGCAGCCGGTGAGGAAGGTGGCCGTGGCACGGGCGTGGTCGCCCCCGCCATTGCCATGGGAGCGGGCAAAGTCCTGGGCGAGGCCAGAGATGACCATGAAGTCGTTTTTATGACGCTCGATCTCTTTCAGGGAGGTGCTGAGCTGGTAGTTGGCACCCTCGCCAGTGGGATACCATTCATTGACGTTCACGCCATTCGGCACATACAGCCAGGCAGCGCGGAGGGGGGCCTTTTTCACAGGGGCCGGTGCGGCAAAGGCGCGGTGACCCAGGGACTCGAGAAAGGGCAGCGTCATCAGGGTGCCCAGGCCGCGCAAGACATGACGGCGGCTGAGCTGGTGGGAGGCGGCAGCGGTTTCGTGAAAGCGATTCTCTTGTGAGCGATTCATACGGGGGGCAGAGAGGATACGCGCAGGGAGCGCGCCAGCTTTCTGTTTTCACACAAGGTGATCAGCGGGTCAGCAGACCGGCGATGCTGGCAGTGCAGTAGCAGGCGAGCAGGCCGCCAATCATGGCACGGAGGCCGAGGCGGGCGAGCTCAGCGCGGCGGGATTCCACCAGAGCGCCAATGCCACCGATCTGGATGGCGATGCTGGCAAAGTTGGCAAAACCACAGAGGGCGTAGGTGGCGATGGTGAGGCTGCGCGGCTGGAGTTGCTCCGCCTTGCTGAGGCTGAGATAGCCGATGAATTCATTGAGCACGATGCGCTCCCCCAGGATGCTGCCGATGGCTGGGCAGTCCTGCCAAGGCACGCCCATGAGCCAGGCAAAGGGGGCATTCAGCCAGCCAAGAAGGAGCTGCAAGGGACGGGACTCCTCCACCCCGATGAGCGCGAGCAACGCGGATAACCCGCCATTTGCCATCGCCACGATGGCCACGAAGGCGATGAGCATGGCGAGCACATTGACGGCCAATTTCATGCCATCCCCGGCCCCCTGGCAGAGGGCATCTAGCCCGTTGGCGGTCTCCCTGGGCATGTTTTGGGCACTTGGATTCAGGTCAGCGGGCTTTTCCGTCTCTGGCAGCATGATTTTGGCGATCATGAGGGAAGCGGGAGCGCTCATGACGGAGGCGGTGAGCAGGTGGCCTGGGGAGATGCCGAGGGCGATGTAGGCGGCCAGCACGCCACCGGCGATGGTGGCCATGCCGCCGGTCATGAGCGCCAGGAGTTCACTCCGCGTCATGGTGGGCAGATAGGGCTTGATGACGAGGGGGGCCTCCGTCTGGCCCATGAAGACATTGGCCGCTGCGGCTAGGCTTTCACAGCCGCTCACGCCCATCAGGCGGCGCATCCCCCAGGCCATGCCGCGCACGATTTGCTGGAGGATCCCATAGTGGTAGAGCAGAGAGGAGAGCGCGGAGACGAGTACAATGGTGCCCGTGATGGTGACGGCGAAGAGAAAGCCATTTTCCGGCCCCCACTTTTCCGCCATCAGCTTGGCATTCGCCAGTGGGCCGAAGACCATCGCCGTGCCTTCTGCGGCGTAACCGAGCAGCTTCTGGAAAACAGCGTCCGCCTGGGCAAAGAACCACGCCCCGGCGGATGTGCGCAGGATTAGCAAACCCAGAAAAACCTGCAGAGCGAGGCCAGCGACCACCGTGCGTCGGGGGAAAAGATCACGCCGCTCAGACAGCACCCAGGCTAGGGCGAGGAAAGTGACGATTCCTAGGATCGGCGTGAGAGATGGCATGGCGGGTCACAGCACAGAAAGCAGGCGGCGCGCCGCCCTCGCGGCATTCATGGGGAATCTTCAGGGGCCAGCCGTGCCACGAGACACGGCAGAGCCCTGGATGCGGTTTTGCTCCTGGATGCGGTAGAGCTCCTCCGCGGTCATTTTCCCGCGTTCCACGCGGTCCTGGTAGGTGATGCCTGCGACGAAAAAAGCCACGTCGGCCACCAGGAAGATCATCGCCACAGCGATGCCGTAGGTCTTGAGCTTTTCATCGATGACCTTGTTACGGTTGACGGAGATCGGCGTTTCCTTTTGGAACATGCTCTGAAACAGCCGCCGCCACTGCCTAGGCTCTCGTGAGACGCTGAAGCTGAGGATAAAGAGCGCCGTGAGGATGATGCAGGCGATCTGGTAGGGCAGGGGAAAGTGGCTTTCTTCCATCTGATGACAACGGTTTGGGGAGGCTTTTAGTTGGCCTACCCAGGGATGGCAATGATGGATTCACCGGTATGGAGGGTTCCGCAGAATGCTGCGGCACGCTCAAAAGGTGGCGTGGATGCGGGCGAGGGCCATGAGGATGTAGGAGGTGGTGAGGGTGGTGTCACTCTCCATCCAGCGGCCTTCGCTATTGGCCCAGGAGCCGTCGCCTTGCTGGAGGCTGAGCAGTTTGCTGGAGAGGTCGGCACGCCAGTCCACGACTTTGCCATCAGGGAGCTTGAGGAAATCCACCCCGGCGATGGAGAGGGCCTTGGCCATGGTGTGGAAGTAGTAATACATGCCCTGGGCTCCGAGGCCGGGATTTTCCGTGAGGGTGTAGTTTTCACTGAGCCAGTCGAGCACCGCTTTCACGCGCGGATCGTTTTTGTCCAGCCCAGCGTAGATGAAGCTGAGCAGGCCGGCGTAGCTGATGCTGCCGTAGCTGCGCAGGGCGGTGCGGCCATCGGGGGTTTTGACCTCGCCGCCACGGGTCTCGCCAGGGCTGTAGATGAAGCCGCCTTTGTCCTTGGGATCGGTGCTGACCCAGGAGGCTTTGTTGGTCTCTGGCATGTTCTGGCAGTTTTTGATGAACTGGATGGCGGCGCTGTAGTTGAGCGGAGGCTCGTTTTTGCCCGCATCTCCTTTATCAGCGAGGAGGGCCTGAGCGTAATAGAGGGCTTCGAGGGCGAAGTGGGTGTTGGAGAGGTCCGCGTGGGCGGGATTGTTGGGCTTGGGCGTGCCGTAGCCGATGCCGCCGTCGTCGGGGTTGTCGAGTTTGCCTTTTTCATCGTGGTCGTTCTGCTGGCCGATGATGAAGCGGCGGGCGGCGAGCAGGGTGGGCTCACGCTCTTGGCTGGGGGCGAGGAGGAGGGCGGTGAGGGCGAGGGAGGTATTGTAGTTGGCGCGGGCTTTGACGTAGATGCCACCATCGGGCTGGACGTTTTTCATGAGGAAGGCGATGCCTTTTTCGACCTCAGGCGGCAGTGGGTCTCCAGGTTGGCGCTCCGGGGCGAGGAGGAAGCTGGTGATGGCGAGGGCGGTGAAGGCCACTGGCTCGGCATCGCCCCACTGGCCGGTGGTAGGATTTTGCTTGGCCCTGAGGAAGGACAGACCGCGATCGTAGGCGAGGCGGATTTCTTGTTTGAGGGATTCTTGCCGGGCGGGTGGGGTGGCGGCCTGGGAGAGCAGAAGCTGGGGAGCAGCCAGCAGGAGGATGAGGATGGCAGGGGTTTTCATGGTTTGGCGGGGGTGATGATGACGGTGACGGGGGTTTCTTCGTCAGGGATGTTTTCGGGCAGGGAGATCCAGAGGTCGTCCCGCCAGTTGCCTTTGGCAGCGGAGTTGAGGATGGCACCGCGGTCTAGCCAGACGGCGATGATGCTGCCTTCGTGCTGGGCGACAAAGCCGCGCTCGTCGATGTGGGAGCCATTGAAGACCCAGGTGTCTAGGTCAGGCGGGGACTGCCTGGTTTCAGCATTTTGCACCATGAGCTTCAAGGGGCTGCGCTTGAGCCCGTCCGGTGTTTTCCATTCGACATCGATTTTCACGCGGTTGCCACCTGGGGTCTTGGGGGGCTGTTCGTGCCAGATTTTGGGTTTTTCATCGTCAGGCACGTCTTTGAGTAGCCCCTCGGTGGCGGGTTCATACCCTGCCAGGAGCAGGGCTACCTGGATGGCGGTGGGCTGGTGCGTGGTGGTGAGCACGGTCTCATGGGTTTTGCCGGTATCCGTGGTCAGGAGGTATTCGATGGGAGCTTTTTTCAGACAGACCTTTGCGGGGATGCGGACTTCGCGGGTGGCAGCATGGATGCGGATGCCATCCAGGTCATATTCAGTGGCTGAGAGCTTTTTGAGCTTTTGCTGCGCCTCGGAGAGCTGGCGTGCACCGTCCACGCCCTCTGCGGGGGCAGCGGGTGGCTTTGCCTCCTGGGCGGGAAGACCGGTGAGGAGGAGCAGGCTGATGAGGATGGCACGGCGCATGAGGCTGGAAACGGCTGATAAGAGGAGCATGAGGGAGGTTGATTCCAAGAAATCCTGGCTGCAATCGCGGTGTGGATAAGTTTTGTCCCCAAACGCTGGGCGGATGGCTGATCTATGCCCGCTGGCCGATGTC
>JAIWOJ010000028.1 GCA_020216965.1 Prosthecobacter sp. | reverse complement strand
ACGTTGGCAGCCGAGATCAACCTAAATTCAGAGATAAGAACCGCAGATAACGCAGAAAACACAGAGGATGAGTGTGTGAGGAAGGTCAGCCCACTCACCTGATCTGTGTCTCTATGATTTCATCCATCCCTTTGAAAATGAGGTAAATGAACAGCAACCTGGGCTCCCATTTTCCTTTTTTGGATCAATGTGCCTTTCGGTAGGCGACGATCCCTTGCGCGATGCCTTCAGCGATGCGGTTGCGAAACTCTCCTGTCATCATGCGGGCGCGCTCGTCTGCATTGCTGATAAAGCCGCACTCGATCAGCACAGCGGGGTTTCGGGTCGTCTCGCGAATCACATGGAAACTGGCGTGTTTCACCCCTCGATTCACCAGGCTGGTGCGCTTCAGCAGATAAGCCTGGATGTAACCCGCCAGGGTGTAGCTACTGGAGTGGTAGTAAAAGCTCTCCACCCCTGCCCCGTCACGGTTGCGGCTGTAATTGTAGTGGATGCTGACAAAGATGGCATTGCCGTAACGGTTGCCGGTTGCTGAACGATCCCGCAGCGGGATGAAGACATCGGTGGAGCGGGTCATGACCACCTTCAGGCCAGCCTTTTTTAGCAATTCCTGCACTCTTCGGGCAGTGTCCAGGGTGAGGTGCTTTTCATAAACGTAGCCGATGGCCGCACCACGGTCGTGATCACCATGCCCAGCATCTAAGATCACAGTATCAAAGGCTGCCACCGGCCCCACCAAGAGGAGCGCCAGCGCCAGCCAGCAGCAGGCGAGAGTGCGTGGCGGTGTGGTTCGGTAGGGGGGGGCGAAGGCCATGCCAGGAGGATGCAAGAATCAGGGGCGCAGGCTGCGTGCCAGCCTATTCTTTGGGTTTAGCGTCAGGCCCGGCGGGTGGCAAGTAGGAAACCCGCTCAAATCCCCGCAGGGCAAGCATCATGGCACGATGATGCGCACGCGCGCAAACTGTGCCCCAACCGCCTGCGCTGACGCGGGCAAGAGCACAGTCACCGTCTCTGCCGCGCCGTCCGCATCCGGGATGATGTCCACGATCTCAGCCTGCGCCGTGACATTTTCCCACTGGAGCATGTCTGGGCTGGTCTCTAGCTGATATTGGAGCCCGGAAGGATTGGAGAGAAGGCGGCGATAAGTGAGGCGTAGCCGACGCTGACCGGTACCAGGGTCGGTCAAAACGGCGCTACGCGGGAGCGCTTTGGATGCATCATGCCCTGACACATGAAAAGCGTGCTCCATGAGCTGCCCGATGCCATTGCCATCTGCATCACCGGCTGGGTCCGTGATGCGCAGGATGCTCCACATTTCCGTGCGCGTATTGGGCGGCACCGCCTGGTCGCTAGCTGTGAGGGCAAAAGTATTCCAACCCTCTGTGAGAGGTGGCAGCTGCAGGGACCAACTGGCAAACGCATTGGATGTCGCCACGCTCGCCCCATTCACCGACAGGGTGGAGATTCCGCTAGGGTCTGAGCTGCTGCCTGTGAGCGTGACCTGTGTGCCGAGGGTGACAGCGCCGCTGCCGGGCGTGACCGCAATCACGGGCGGCGTGGCATCCTGCGTAGAGCGCTCTGGCTGGCTCCACTGCCCGGTCAGCCCAGCAGCGGTGGCCCGCACGCGGTAATGATAAGTCTGGCCGTCTGCCAAGCCGGAAAATTCTACCTCACTCGCAGTGAGAGGCCCTGAGATTTCTGCTTGGGCAAAGTCAGCCGAGAGGCTCCGCGCCAGCTCATAGGTGTAACCAGGCCCAAGATGGTTCCATGCGATCGTGTTGCTGCTACCGCCCGTAAAAAGCGGCTCTGGCAGCAGCGTCACGTCATTCACCGAGACGATTTCGAGGGGGGAGGAATGCCCTTCCACGTCAGCATTTTCTACCCAAACCGCCCGCAGTGTCACCGCAGGGGCAGCCTGCAGCACAGAGAGGGTGCCGCTCCACGCCCCCTGAATGAAGGGAGACGCCGTGGCTTGGCTGACCGGTATGTCCACCGCCGCACGCGCGAGGCGGATCTGGGGCAGCATGGCTCCCGCCGTGCCCTGCGGCGTCGTGCCAGACCAAGCCGTAGGCGCGCCATGGGTGCTATCGACTCTGTGAGCGAGGCTGCGCGGGGTGGAGGTCGGGGTCGCGCGCACGAGACCATCGCTACTGTAGCTGTTGTTGTTGAAAGAAATATCCACCATCAGGTTCTGCTCACCATCGTAGGCAAAGGGCGTGGTGAAGCTGAAGGTATTCCAGCCCAGGGAGGTGAGCGTGCGCGTCTCCGAAAACACGGTAGTCCAGCCATCGCTCTCCCAGGTGCGCTCAGCATTCGGGTAGCTGCTGCGCTGGGTGTGCTTGAGCCGGATGGTTAGATCCTTCAGCGCCTGACCAGGCAGCCGCGTCACATCTAGAGAAAGCGCCGTCAGCACACCTGGGCCGCCCACCTCGGAGGGCGTGTAGATGCTCTGCGTGCGGGCATCATGGTAAAAACTAGCCAGGGGATAAAACCACGTCATGCCACCTGCCCCCGCCGTGGTATCGCCGGGCTGGGTGGAGGCACGGATCATCACCGCACCCGTGAAGCTAGCCACTGCATTGCCCCAGGAATCACGAGCTGTGATGCGCACGGGCATGGGCGTCGCCCTCGCTGCCGCAGGGGGCAATTCATCCCAAGTAAAATGATGCAGCAGACCTACCTCCGCTGTGGAAAAAGTCCACACCGGTCCCTGGCGCACCTGCCCCCCACGCCGCGCGCTGACACGCCACAGGTAAGTCGTGCCCGGTTCCAGTCTAGGTAGCGTAAAATAGGCATCTACCTGGCTACTGATGAATTGCAGCCCGCTGGCAGCATCACCAAACCAAACATCATACCCATCCGGCTCCCCCCCAGAGATCGGGTCATAAGACCAGGCGAGGTCGGTCTCCAGAGGCACCGGGCTGAGGCCATCCGTAGGCGCAGGCTGCACGGGCAAGGCTGGCATTTCATCATCGTGCACGAGGATCTGTGCATTGGCGCTAGCAAAGCCGGGTGCCGCTGCCGTCACTAGCACCGTTTGTGTCCCGTCTGCGGCAGCATTTTCCTGCGCCGTGAGATCAAACAGGACATGGTCAGCACCCGCCGGGATCACCACATTCGCAGGGATGATCAACCGGTCAGGCGCATTGGGGCTTAGGCTAAAGGCCAGCGCAGCGCTCAGCCTGCCCTGGAGCTGCAAACGCCCCCCGCTGGCGTACGTCGTACCCTCCAGCAGGGCAGTGGGTAGTTGGAGCTGCAGCTCACGGCTTTCATTGTCCAGATGCGTCAGCACAGCACTCGCGGTAGGCCAGTTCATGACAGAGGCAGTCACCTGCACGGGCTGGTCCCCATCGATCCAATCATCCTCCAGAGCCTGGATGGCAAAGAAAACCTCCTGCTGGCCCTGCGGCACGGTCACGCTGGCAGGGAGCATCAGCTTCTCAGGTCGATTTGTGCCCAGGGTGACGAGCACGGGCACCGGTGCCGTGTGCGCCAGAGACAGGCGCGCAGCCTGGGGGGATGTCACTTCTCCTTCCGCAAGGCTGTTGGGCAGCGTCAGCACCAGCGTGCCGCTTTCATCGTCATGCACCTGCACCGTGGCAGACGCAGAAGGCCAGCCTACAGCACTGGCCGTCAGAGTCACCTCCTGACTGCCATCCATCAGCACATCATCCAAAGCTGTGATGGTAAAACTGGCCTCCGTCTGCCCGGCAGCAAGAGTCACACTGGTCGGAAAGCCCAGTTCCTCACCAGGTCGGCTGCTGCTAAGGGTAAATGTGAGCGGCGTCGATGCTGCGGATGCCACCATCAGCGTCGCCGTGGCTGCTGCGCCGCCTTCAGTCAGATCAGATGGCAGCAGCAGCAGACTTTGCTGATCTGGCACCGCCTGGATTTCGATATCATCCAGGTTCCAACCCGAATAAGCGTAGGCTTCTGGGCTAGTGACGTGATGAACCCAGCGGATGAACAACGTAGGCTGACCATCTGCTAGCGCCGAGAGATCATGCTCCATCTGCACCCAGGAAGCATCACGGGGAGAGGTAAATTCATTCTGCCACACCGTCGTCCAGGTGCTGCCATTCGTAGATACCTGAACGGCAGCCACGACCCAAGGCTGGTGATCCACATTCAGCCATCGGCGGTAGCGCAGCCGCGTCGCATGGTGCCCGGCAAGATCAAAGGGACCAGCGGTCAGGTGCTGGGGCGGCCCAGCAGCTACGGTGTAGTTTCCTGCCAAATTGATCCCAAACACAGCGCTGCCCGTGGCTCCGCTCGTAGGATCAGGATTTCCGAACGGCTGCCCGCCCAGCCCTTGTGGCTGCCCCAAGGCCCACTCCCCTGAGCGCTGCCAACCTGGATCTTCTTCTAACAGTGTGCTGAAAACGGGAGTCGCACTGATTTCCAGAGCCAACGTGCGTGCCTGCACCCGGCCTGTGCTCGTGCTGGTGATGCTTAAAAAAGCCTGATGGGTCGTCGCCAGCAATGGCTGCGCGGCTGCATTGACTAGCACGGAGACCTCTACACTCCCCCCAGGCTCTAGGGTGCCGCTGGTAGGCATCAGCGTGATCCATGGCCGATCACAGGTCACAGTCCATGGCCGCTGCACTCCAGAGTGGTTGGTCAAGGTCAGCGACTGCACCGTGGGGGTGAATGGGCCGCCCACAGAACCCGCCACATTCAGCGTGCCTGTAGGCGTGGCCAGAATATCATCCGCCGCCAGCAAGGCGTTGTAGAGATTCAGCCTGCCACCCGTGACACACTTGCCGGTCAATGCTGGCCTGGCCTCGACCGTGGTTAGCAATAGATCACGCACCTGCATGTGGGAAAATGCAGGCCGGTAACTCATCAGAAGGGCACAAGCTCCTGCCACCTGCGGTGCCGCCATTGAGGTACCGCTACTCAGGGTAAAACCACTTTGCAGCGTGGTGCTCAAAATCTCACTACCCGGTGCCGCCAAGTCCACCGTCGAAGCGCCGTAATTCGAGTAACTCGCCATCGCGTCGGTGCGGGTCGTGGCAGCGACGCTGATGAGATTCGGGCTTTCGTAGGCAGCGGGATACTCGGGGAAAAAATCGATATTGTTTCCAGTGTTCCCAGCGGCGGCCACACACAGCACCCCAGCCTGCCCTGCGGTATCCAGCGCATCCTTCAAGATCTGGGACCAAGCCGTGCCAGTGTAGGAATTGGATGTGACCCGCGCTCCTAGAGATGCGGCATAAAGCGTGGCCTCTGCCGCATCAGATTCATAGCCATTGCCACTGCTATTGAGAAATTTTAGGGCCAACAAAGATACCTCCCAGCACACCCCGCTGACCCCGATAGCATTGTTTCCCACCGCCCCAATGATGCCTGCACAATGCGTGCCGTGTCCGTGGTCATCGGCAGGATCATTATCCCAGTTCACATAGTCCCAGCCACGCACATCGTCCACATAACCATTGCCATCATCATCCAAGCCATTGCCAGGGATTTCGCCCGGGTTTGTCCACACATTCGCCGCTAGGTCTGGGTGACTTATTTGAATGCCAGTATCAATCACAGCCACCAGCACAGACCGGCTGCCTGTATGCAATTCCCAAGCCTCGGTAGCATCTAGATCCGCATCCACCACACCACCTGACTGGCCTGTATTGTGCAGCGCCCATTGCTGAGAAAATGAAGCATCATCCGGCATCACCTGGGCACTGAGGACATGGTCCGGCTCTACGATCGCGACTAAATCTTCCAGTTTTCTCAATCGTGCTACTGCCTGCGGCACTGTATCCAGGTGTGGCTCAGAAAAGGAGACTAGCCAAAGACCGGAGGCAGGCATCCGCTGCCGCACCCTAGCCGCGCCATCGCCCAATTTTTGCAGAAAGTCCGCCTCACTCATCTTCGGTTGGCGCAGCTTCACCAGCACATGATCTCCCACCATGGCCACCTGACGCAGGCGCTGCTCTCCCTGGGATGTGCGTAGCAGATCTTCTTCCACCCTCAGCAGCGGGTATTTCATCGAGTTGACTCGCAGCAGCCGTAACCGGCGCACCACGGTTCGGCCTTCCGCGTCCTTGGTGGTAGATTCACGAAATTCTAGTACTTCCGCCCCAGCCAACGGATCTGTCACAGGCGGACTACTTGGCAGGATGCCTACCCTTTGAGCGCGTTGGGCAGCGACGGGATGCCCTGGACCGCTGCCCAGCCCCTGTTCTAAATGCCTCACTCTGAGTAGGCAAAGCCAAACCACTGCGAATGCTAGTAGTGCAAGCGCAGTTAGAGCCTGGAGGAAGCGTTTCATGCAGGAGAATGGGAAACTGCGTGGCAGCACGTCCTAGACGTCATTTTTTGACTATCCTGAAGGGCAGGCTGTTGAAAGGCAATGCTTTAGATGTTCCGTGAGCGTGATTCCCTATGCCCACAAAACTCACCTCCATTCTCATTGCGGACGATCACGCCGTCGTTCGGCGTGGCTTTAGCATGATCCTCGCCGCGCAGTGGGATATGCAGGTCATCGCTGAGGTGTCCAATGGGCGCGAGGCCGTCGATAGAGCCGAGGAACTCCAGCCTGACGTAGTAGTCATGGACGTGACCATGCCAGAGCTCAATGGCATCGAAGCCACGCGCAGGCTACTCAAGGTCTCCCCAAAGACTCGTGTGCTGGCACTATCCATGCACAAAGACTCCGTCTATGTCCGTGAAATCTTACGCGCCGGAGCCAAAGGCTACCTTCTCAAAGACAGTAGTGAATCAGAATTCCTCAAAGCGGTGCGCGCCGTGGCCGTAGGCCAGGGCTATCTCAGCCCTGAGGTCAGCGATGCTGTGCTTGATGATTACCGCAAACACGTCACCAACCCTATCGACCTCCTTTCCTCGCGCGAAAGAGAGGTGCTGCAAATGATCGCTGAGAGCAAAACCAATAAAGACATCGCCAACGCCCTTAATCTCAGCGTCTATACCGTCGAGGCACACCGCGGGCGGATCATGGAAAAGCTAAACCTACACAGCATCGGTGAATTGGTCCGTTTCGCCGTGAGGAATGGACTTATCGACTGACCGGCCATGACTCCGGGCATCTCCCCTCTCTCTCGCCGAATCACTGAGCGCACTGTATTTTGGGGCTTGGTAACTGGCTTCACCCTCGTCGTCATCCTCCTGGGCATCTCTGGCGTTGTCGCATTCCGTCAAAGCGGCAAAATCCGGCAAAGCGCCGCAAATTTAGCCAAGGAGCAGCTCCTCATCGCGAGGCTACTACATGAGGTGCAGGTGGAAGAGGATGCCCTAGCCCTTGGCTTGCACCGTCTGACAACAGAAACGCGAGCCCAAGAACGGGCAAGCCGCGTTCAGGAACTCCGCGAAGCAGATAAAGCCATGGCAAAGCTGGCACAACAGGCCAAAAACACCCAGGATGCGCAGCAGTGGCGTCAGTTGGCCGCTGCCTCTCAAGCATTTTCAAAAGCAGCCGAGACTGCCTTCGCAGACTCCGCACCAGTGCCAGCAGAAGTGATGGAGGCGCTTTTCACCAGCCATGAAGGCGTGGTGAAGCATATTCATGAGCTCATTCTCAGCAGTAGCAAGCACCTCATTGAAGCAGATGAGCGCATGAACCAACAGTTGAAAGATCTAGCGGATGATTCCGCCCTACTGCTCGGCTCTTCCTTGCTACTAGCTGGTCTTTGCGCAGCGGGCACGATCCTTTTTGTCAGACACAGCATCCGCCGGATCGAATGGCAGGCAGAGGAGATCAATCGCGTCTCTTGGCACATGCTCCAAACCCAGGAGGAAGCTGCCCGCCGTTTCTCCCATGAGCTACATGATGAACTTGGCCAGTCACTCGCGGCTGTCCGCGCCAACCTCACCTCCAGCAGCCAAGATGATCTTGAGGAGCGGCGAGCTGACTGTGTCCAGCTCGTCGATGAGGCCATTGCCAATGTGCGTGAACTTTCTCAACTCCTTCGCCCAGTCATCCTAGATGATTTCGGCCTGGATGCTGGCTTGCGTTGGCTGACTGACAAGTTTGGCCAGAGGATGCGCATCAAGATTGATTACAGTTCGAGCCTCGCCTCACGCCTCAAGGAATCTACAGAGACACATCTATTCCGCATTGCACAGGAGGCACTAACAAACATCGCCCGGCACTCTCAGGCGACCGAAGTGGTCATGCGCTTGGAAGCAATCGATGGCATCGTGCGCCTGAGCATTAGTGACAATGGCTGCGGCCTTCCGACAAACCGCCAAGAGGCACCCACGAGCCTAGGTCTCATAGGCATGAGAGCACGCGCACGCGAATGCGGTGGTAGCCTAGCGCTGCAGACCGTCGAGCCCACCGGCCTACGCATCATCGCGGAGGTGCCTCTCAGGATAGCTGAAAACGAAGCCTGAGAAATCCTCTCCAATTTCCCTAAAAAAGACCGCTCAAACCGTCTGACTGCGGTAGACGCGAGCAGCATGCGGATGCTCAGAGACTGGCAAATGATCTTCCAACCCCTCGATGATCAGTTCGCGGTTCTCTAGCTTCCAGTCCTGAGCCATCTCCTCCAATTTCTTCATCACCGTATGATCCACGAGATGTGTGCCTGAGAGATCCACTTTTACCCGACGATGTTCACTGAGACTCAGGAGTTTGCCACGCAGCCCCAGCCAGTTGCTAAAGATCACGGCTTTTTTGACACTTACCACAGCTTCACCCACAGCCTCGTCATGACGGACTTCGGCGTGAGGTACAAAAAGGTTACAGAGAGAGGTTCCGCCCACCATGTGCATCAGTAACTTTACCAAGATACCAGCAGCGATACCAATGAGCAGATCCGTAGCCAGCGTAACGACCATGGTGGTCAGAAAGACAAAAAGCTGTCCCTTACCCACTTGCCACATGTGGTGAAACTCCTTGGGGGAGGCCAGATTATAACCCGTAAAGACCAGCATCCCAGCCAGGGCGGCGAGGGGGATGTTATTGAGGAGCCAAGGCACGCTGGCTACCAGCAGCAGCAGAAATGCGCCATGCCAAAAATTCGCCCAACGGGTGCGCGCACCATTATTCCGATTGGCGCTTGAACGGACAATCTCACTAATCATCGGCAGCCCACCTATAAACGAGACCAAGGTGTTAGCGACACCCACAGCCAGGAGATCACGGTTCAGGTCCGTGCGGCGCTGCCAGGGATCCAGCAAATCCACTGCCTTGGCACTGAGCATGGATTCCAGACTGCCGACTAGGCAATACATGATGATCCACTTGATACTTGCTAGGGAGGTAATTGCCGAAAAATCAGGCAACATGATGCCATCCAAAATATTCAAAGGCAGGTTCACCAGCTTGTCCGGCCCGACCTCATATTTGTGCCCATAAAACTGATACATATGCTGATGCTGAATATCGAAATAGAAGGCAAGGGGCGTAGCAATCAGCAGCACGACCAGCGGGCCAGGAACAGCCTGGACGAACTTGTTTTTGATAAACATCCTAGCAAACAGTAGCAGAATGGAAATGGCCCCAATCAGTGCGATCTCGGGATTCATGTGCGCAATGCTCTCTGGAATCTCCGCCAGCAACTCTAGCGGCTCTTTGGCGTGGGCAGCGACCCCCAGGGCTACATGGATCTGCTTGGAGATGATGATGACTCCAATCGCAGCCAACATGCCGTGCACAGCAGCTACAGGAAAAAACTCCCCCAAGGTACCCACTCTAAACGCTCCGAAAAGAATCTGAAGCATTCCAGAGACCACCCCAACGGCGAGCGCTTTTTCATACCCAAGCTCACTCACCGTGCCCAGCACGATGGCGATCATACCCGCAGCCGGCCCTTTGATGGTAAGCTCTGAGTTGCTCATGAACGGAGTGAGCAGACCTCCCACGACTGCCGTGAAAATTCCCGCTATGGCAGGGCAACCACTTGCCTTGGCAATCCCCAAGCAAAGGGGCAGTGCGATCAGGAAGACGAGAAAGCCGGACAACATGTCCTTCCCTAGATGCTGTTTGAAACCCGCAAAGTTGCCGATAGGCTTTGGTTCGGACGGCTGTGCTGAGATGGAGGGTGCTGTCATGGGATTTATGCCGTTTTAGCGATGAGGCTCAAATTTACGCACAGGTCATGCTCTGAAAAACATCCCCCCGTGAGGCTAAAATCATGCCAGGTCCGCAGGCTCCCTCTACTGGGTGAACAATACCCCTTACCGAGGGGATAGCAGGAAGCTGACCTGTGCGCTTTCTTAGCCCTTGTGACTCACCACCATCATTCCAGTACTGACTTCAAAAAGGGCAGTCGTGAACACCTCAAGCACGCCATTGAGGCAGCCGGGCATTACCTTCCCACCCAGGGGCCTATTGGGGTCTTTGTTCACCACAATACGCTGCACGCCTTTCAGCATGAAGATTTCGAGCCTTCTGTCATCAAAGCTGCAGAACTTTTCAAAGCTGAGCCCTTCCTCTCAGAGGAAGCCTATCAGGCAGAACGTGCAAAGGGGAGGATTCTCGATGAAGACATTGATGATGTGCTACACCGCGAACCTGACGCGGAGATCATCCC